>NZ_DAOMQT010000031.1:0-52930 GCF_035445465.1 Agriterribacter sp. | reverse complement strand
TGCCGGGCAGTAAAATTCAATACTTGTAAAACAGACCCACCCATGCAGGGAAAGAGAATTATAATTATAGTTTTAACGGTGCTTTTAACAGCGCTAATTCTGGTGCTGATCATTCCCATGCGTCGTACCTATCACGCTACAATTGTTGTAAGCTCAGATGCACTTATTACGTACCGCACCCTGCAGGATACTGTTAATTGGAAGAAGTGGTATGCCGATAATGAAATTGTGCAGCCCCAACCTGCTTCCCTAACTATGCGGCCCGACAAAAAAAGCACCGTATTTGAATATCAGTTAAAAGATCAGAATGGCTATGAAAAAGAAGGCCGGATTCAGGTATCACAGAAGAACCGGTGGAATATGCAAATCAACTGGTCGGAGGAGTTTGTATTTAAAACTAATATGCTTAAAAAATTTAAACTGCTTTTTAATCCCTCTGAGTTCAGAACGGCGTTTTTGCAAAATATGGTACAGTTTAAAAATGCGATAGAGCATCCGGATAATACCTTTGGCGGTTTAACTTTTGAACGACAAGAAATGCCTGCCATTAAGCTCGTAACCTTGTCTGATACCGTGGCATTAAACGAAGTGAAAGATCAGATTGCTTATTTGCACAATAAAATAAGCGCTCACTTACCTGCGGAAGAAATAAAATATCCGGGAACCTTTTTAAGTCAGCATGAAGCGCTGAATGATTCCACAATAATACTATGTGTAGCCGTAGCCGCAACGGATGCACTACAGGATGTTGACGAGCCTTTTGAAATGATAGAAATGGATAAGCATCCGGCAGTGATTATACAAACAACAAAAAGTTATACTGATATGGATGAAGATATAAGTATTATGTATGAATGGCTGAAAAAAAACGACAAACGCCCGGCAACAAGCTACTGGATTAAGCACACCCCATCTGCCGACATTGCAAAAGCAACAGGTAAAAACAACTTTACCATCATCCAGGAAGTGTATTCCATAAAATAAGACGCTTAAAAAACCGGATAACAAACCTGCACTTTTACTATCGCGCTATCGTTTGCGGGTAATGGATCGCTGAAGAACTTTTCATAGCTCAATGCAATTTTTCTTAAAGACTTATCCCTGATATTTTTTGCAAATCTAAAATACAATCCTGCGATCGCCTGTAAAATGAATGAACAGGCATTTCTTACCCGTTTAGTGGCATTGCAACTTCGTTCTCAATATAATCAACCGGGAGGGAAGAGGAGCTTTAAAGTAAAGTTTTCATGCATAAAAGTTGAGTTTTCTCTTTCGGTTTATAATTTGATTCAAAATTTTTACTGATTATCAATCTATTACAAAGGAGCCTTTAAAAATAATAGCCTTAAATTTTGGGAATCTTATTTGATTCCTCCTACCTTTGCGCTCCAATTTTTAACCGGTAACCGAAGGGATGGCAACGGTACCAACTCCTTGTTTGTATGAACGGGAGTAAAAAAAGATAAGAATGAGTAAATTACATTTCACTACAAAGCATGCGAATGCGGCTTCCGTGCAACATAACTGGTATGTTGTAGACGGCACCAATCAAACTGTTGGTCGTATGTGTGCCCGCATTGCAGCGGTACTGCGCGGCAAAAACAAAGCTTATTATACTCCTCATGTTGATTGTGGGGATTTTATTGTAGTAATTAATGCCGACAAGGTAAAATTCACAGGCAATAAAATTGAAGACAAAACCTATATCAACTTTTCCGGATACCCCGGAGGCAAAAGAGAAGAGACAGCAAAAAGTTTGCTGAACCGCCGCCCCGAAGTGGTGATAGAAAGAGCCGTAAAAGGGATGTTGCCTAAGAATCGTCTGGGACGCAGCATGTATAAAAAATTATTTGTGTATGCGGGAGCACAACATCCGCATTTTGCACAGCAACCTAAAGAGTTAAAATTTTAATTAGTAAAACTGCTAATAGCGGTTTCGCTAATAGCCTAAAGCTTAAAATACATGGAAAAGCAAAAAAATGGCGTTGGTCGTCGTAAAGAAGCAGTGACCCGTGTTTTCCTTTCTAAAGGAGAGGGCAAGATCATTGTAAACGACAAGGACTACAAGCAGTATTTTTCTCTGATCTACCTTCAAAATAAGGTTGAACTTCCTTTAAAAACTATTGAAGGATTAGATAAGTTTGATGTAAAAATTAATGCTTCAGGCGGCGGCGTTAAAGGTCAGGCCGAAGCTGCAAAGCTGGGTATTGCACGTGCTTTGCTGGAAGTTAGTGCAGACTATCGTCCTGCATTAAAAGCTGCCGGATTGCTGATGCGTGATCCAAGAGGTGTTGAACGTAAAAAGTTTGGTAAGAAAAAAGCAAGGAAGAGCTTCCAGTTCAGCAAACGTTAATCCATTATTTCCCCGGAAAGGGATATTGGAAATTTTCAAACCAGCCTGCCAACCAGCAGGTTCTCAAATTCTAAAATCAGATAAATGGAAAATAATACTTCCCTTCAACAACAACTCCTCGAAGCCGGTGTTCATTTTGGTCACCTGCGCAAGAAGTGGAATCCAAAGATGCTGCCTTACATCTTTGCTGAAAAAAAAGGCATTCATATTATTGACCTGAATAAAACGGTTGAGCACCTGCAGGAAACCGCCGCAGCATTAAAAAGCATTGCCAGGAGTGGCAAAAAAATAATGTTTGTAGGTACCAAAAAGCAGGCAAAGGAAATTGTTACCGAATGCGCAAAGCGGGTTAATATGCCCTTTGTAACGGAAAGGTGGCTGGGTGGCATGCTAACCAACTTTAACACGGTACGCAAGAGCGTAAAAAAAATGCAAAGCATTGAGAAAATGCTCAATGACGGCACTTTTGACAGCATTACCAAAAAAGAAAGGCTAACGCTTAGCCGGGATAAAGAGAAGATGGAAAAGGTGTTAGGCGGTATTGCCCAGTTAGGACGTGTTCCGGCTGCATTATTTATTATTGATATCGGCCACGAGCATATAGCGCTTGCAGAAGCCAAACGTTTGGGTGTTGCTACTTTTGGTATGGTAGATACCAACTGCGATCCGAATAAAGTGGATTTCGCGATTCCTTCAAATGATGATGCAACAAAATCTATTGCTATAATAACCAACTATATTGTTGCAGCCATAGCCGAAGGTTTAGCCGAACGTCAGAACGAGAAATCGGAAGAAGAATCGGAAGAAGAAGTGGTAGATAAAGGACCAAGGCTGGATATAGATGAAGCAGGCGGAGCAGATAAGGAAAGAGGTGGCAGAACGCCCGGAAGCCGTCCCGGACCTGGTGGTGGAAGCCGTCCCGGCGCCGGTGGTAACAGAGGAGGAGGCGCTCCCGGTGGACAAAGAAAACGTACAACCGGCGGACCCGGTGGACCTGGCAGACGTCCTGGTGGCGGAAGATAGGAGGAGGGTGTGCCCTCGTAATTTTATTTCTAACTTAAATTATTGGCTGATATGTCAACAATAACAATTACAGCAGCAGATATTAATAAGTTGCGCCAGATGACCGGCGCGGGTATGATGGATTGCCGTAAGGCCTTAACTGAAACCAATGGCGATTTTGAAGAGGCGATTGACTGGTTGCGTAAAAAAGGTGCAAAAGTGGCTGCATTGCGTGGCGACAGGGAAGCAAAAGAAGGTGTGGTAATTGCCCAAACCACTGCAGATAATAAAACAGGCATTGCGGTTTGTATTAGCTGTGAAACGGATTTTGTAAGTAAGAATGCGGACTTTGTTGCCTTTGCTCAAAGCATTGCCGATGCCGCCATTCAGCATAACGTAAAAAGCGCGGATGAACTGAGCGGTGTTGCTATTAATGGCGCTAAAATTGCCGACCTGGTAAATGATAAATTGGCCAGCATTGGTGAAAAAATAGGTATCAGTAAGTTTGAGCGTTTGGATGCTCCTTTTGTTGCATCCTATATTCACGGCGCCAACCGCATAGGTGTGCTGGTAGGCTTAAATAAAGAAGCGGCTGATGCCGGAAAGGATGCGGCTATGCAGATTGCCGCTATGAATCCTGTAGCAGTGGATCCCGCTTCAGTACCTGCTGATGTGGTAGCGCGTGAAAGAGCAATTGTAACAGATCAAATTAAGAATGATCCTAAAATGGCCGGCAAGCCCGATGCGATGATTGATAAAATTGCAGAAGGTAAACTGAATGCATTCTTTAAAGAAAATACATTAACCGCACAGCCTTTTGTAAAAGATGGCGGAAAAACTGTTGGTGATTACCTGCTAAGTGTAGACAGTGAGTTGAAAGTAATTGATTTTAAAAGGGTAGCTTTAGGGTAAAATCATTTTCAGTTTACATTATATGAATTCCCGGCAAATTTTGTTTTGCCGGGATTTTTTTGTGCTGTATTGTTTTTTCGCTGACTATTGAAATCAATTCTATCTTTAAAGGATTACAACAACTGCTTCAGCTGATACGGCAATCGTTAACATCAGCAATTCATAAAATCTTTTGAGGTGAGAAGAAGAAATTTTATCAGGTCGCTCAGTATTGGCAGTGGCGCCATTGTTGCCACTCCGGCTATCAGCATACCTGCTGTAGCCAATACAATCAGTAAAACCAGAACGGCAAAAGAATTGCCGGCAGATGTAATAATAGCAGGCGCCGGTATGGGTGGCTGTGCTGCGGCAATAGCAGCTTTGCGCAACGGACTTCGTGTAGTCATGACCGAAGAAACCGACTGGATTGGCGGGCAGCTTACCCAGCAGGGGCTGAGTTGCCCTGATGAACATCCCTGGATAGAATCTTTTGGCGCCACCCAACTTTACAGCGATCTGCGTACTGCAGTCCGCGAATATTATGTGCGTCACTATCCGCTTACCGAAGCGGCTAAAACCAATAAAAACCTAAACCCAGGCTCGGGAGCTGTTTCCAGGCTATGCCATGAACCGCGTGTAGCCTTAGCCGTGCTGAATAATATGCTGGCGCCTTACCTTGCATCGGGAAAATTAACCCTGCTGCTGCAGCATAAAATTGAGGGTGCAGATATTAATGGCGATAAAGTGAAAGCATTAAAAGCGCACTCCCTGCAAACGGGAGATAAGATTATACTTACTGCCCCTTATTTCATTGATGCTACGGAGTTGGGCGACTTATTGCCATTAACAAAAACGGAATATGCAACGGGGGCAGAGTCCCGCCAGAATACACATGAACTCCATGCAGCCGAAAAAGCAGAGCCGGACAATAACCAGGCATTTACCTGGTGCTTTGCTATGGATTATCTGCCCGGCGAAAACCATTTGATAGATAAACCTAAGGATTATGCCTACTGGCAGAAGCTTGTACCGGATTTGACGCCTGCCTGGCCCGGAAAATTATTGTCATTATCGTATTCAAATCCATCCACACTGCAACCTAAAGCACTGGGGTTTGATCCAACAGGTAAGCCCACCGGGCAAATGCTCAACTTGTGGAATTACCGTCGTATTATTGACAGAAATAATTTTAAACCGGGATTTTTTTCGAGGGATATCAGTATGGTGAACTGGCCGCAAAATGATTATTTTATCCGTAATATCATTGATGTTACTGAGCAGGAATTTCAGGCCGCGCTTGAGCAGGGCAGGCAGCTTAGCCTCTCGCTTTTTTATTGGTTGCAAACTGAAGCTCCGCGTGCTGATGGCGGAGTGGGCTGGCCGGGATTACGGCTACGCGGAGATATAGTAGGAACAGATGACGGGTTAGCAAAATATCCGTACATCCGTGAATCAAGGCGCATCAAATCTGTTTTTACAATTTTGGAAGAACATGTTGGCAAAGAAAACAGAATATTGGTAGCTGGAGAAAAAGCAGGAAGTAAAGCGGCTGATTTTTTTGATAGCATAGGTATAGGATATTATCATATTGATCTTCATCCCGGCACTACCGGAAATAATTATATTGATTTTGGGTCATTGCCTTTTCAGATTCCTTTGGGCGCTCTTTTACCCCAGCGAATGCAAAACCTGATTCCAGCCAATAAAAATATCGGTACTACGCATATCACCAATGGTTGCTACCGTTTGCATCCGGTTGAATGGAGTATTGGTGAAGCCGCTGGAATGCTCATTGCCTTTTCACTTGGTAAAAAGCTGACACCACATGCTGTCAGAGATAAAAAATCTGTATTGGAGGATTTTCAGCAATTTATTCGTACACAGGGCATAGCCACACATTGGCCGGAAGAGATTAGTATATCCTAAAAGCAGTAAAAAATTATAATTCTGCAGCAATAAGTTCTTTACCTAAATTATGAAGAGCTGTTTCAAATTTTTTTGCCATATCAGGTCGTGGTTTGCGATGCCCTGTAGCATAATGATGTATTTGTTTTTCATTGATCCCCGTTAGCTTAGCTAAAGCAGGAGCCTTGAAAACTCCTTTAAAATAATTCAAAAGGCTTTCTGCATTACCTGATAAGTTTGTATACTGCCGGGTATTTTTGATTCAAGATGTTGTTTGTATGCTTTTTCCTTACCTTCATCTTCCATTTACTTACAGCCTTGAGACAGTATACAACATATACGATTGATCATGCCATGTTTGACCGGCTTGCCCAGGGAGATGAAGAATCCTTTGAAAAGTTGGTGCATACGCTGTATAAAAAATTGTTTCCTTTTACCGTTTCTCTTATCAAATCAGAAACTGAGGCCAACGATGTGCTTCAGGAAGTCTTCCTGAAAATATGGCTGCACAGAACTTCCTTTTCCACCATTGAAAACCCCATGGGATGGATATATACCGTGGTAGCGAACACGGCTTCCAATTTTTTAAGAACAAAACTCCGCCACGAACTCCGGATTAAAGCGTACCAGAATCGTTCTGTTACTTCTGCAGATATGGAAGAACAGTTAGACGCGAATTTTACCCAATCTCTTATTAACGAAGCGGTGAATAAACTGCCTGCAAAAAGAAAACAGGTGTTTTTACTGAGCCGCAAAGAAGGACTCTCCCGCAAGGAAATAGCCACACGCCTGAATGTATCTGAGAACACGGTACGTAATCAGCTTGTGGAGGCCCTGCAATTCGTAAGGGAGTATCTTACACAAAGAGGAGGGTTGACTATTCCAGCCATATTGATTTTAATGGATATTCTTTGAGAAAATAATTTTCTCCGGTAGTACGCCAGGAGGATTTGCAATCAGCTTTGAGGGTAATAGTTATCATTTTAAAATGAACAATCAATTACCTGTTAGTACAAAGTCTTTATCTATGTTTTCGACCTATACACCTAATCCTAAAAATTAATTTGGCAGTCGTTACGCAACTGAAAAAAAAATTCCCTGACTGATGGTACAATAACCCCCGGTGCGGTGTCAATCATTACGTGAAAGACAAAATTGATTTTGACTATTTATTGCAGAAACGCATCCGGGATATCCTTTCTGATGAAGAAAAGACGCAATTGCTTGAAGCATTGAACGACCCGGCTAACGTACACAAACTTAGCAGGATTGTGGAGGAATGGTATCATAAGGAACTACCGGAATTGTTTGTGTATGATGAGGCAAAGCTGAAAGAAATGATACGGGTCATTGTGGCAAATGACGCCGGATCAATGGATCCATTTGTTTTGAAAGAAAGCGATCAGAAAATGGAGACAAGCGGTATAGATGAGGATGAAGCTAAAGAATATATGCCAGGCGGTGGCAGTAAAATCCGTTTCCTGAAAGCCCCATGGATACGTTATGCTGCGGCTGCGGCGCTGTTTATAGGTGCAGGCTTTTTTTACTATAACATAAAAAAAGATACCCCTGGCCAACAGGCAACAGTTACGGCGCCCGTGCTGACAAGGGATGCAAATGATGTACTTCCAGGTACTAACAAAGCGGTGCTTACCTTAAGCAATGGGGAAAAAGTGGAATTAGATGACAAGGGGCAGCAGGTTATTAATGATGGCGACTTAGCTATTCGTATCAGCGATGGGGCTTTGGCATATAGTAAAACGGATGTGGTAGTATATAATACCATGACCACTCCTAAAGGCGGGCAATACAAATTAATGCTTCCGGACGGTACTACCGTTTGGCTGAACGCTTCCAGCAGTATTACTTACCCCACAGCTTTCCCGGGAAACACCCGCGCGGTAGCAATTACAGGGGAGGCTTATTTTGAAGTGGCTAAAAATCCGTTGAAGCCCTTTACGGTAAGAACTTATGAAGATGAGATCACAGTAAAAGGAACTTCGTTTAATGTAAACAGTTATGACGATGAAGCAGGTATAAAAACTTCGCTTTTAGAAGGATTGGTGCAGGTGAACGGTATGTTGTTAACGCCGGGTAATGCATATATGGGAGGTAAGGTAACCCGTACGGATGTAGACAAAGACCTGGCATGGAAAAACGGGGTGTTCAATTTTCACCAGGTAAAACTTAAATATGCTATGCGGCAGATTGCCCGGTGGTATGATGTGGAAGTGAAATATGAAGGCAATGTTGACCGTATAGAATTAGGCGGTGAGATTGGCAGAAATCTCACTTTACAACAAGTATTAAACGGATTACAGGATAGGGATTTACATTTCAAATTAGAAGGAAAAACTTTGACAGTGTATTAAAAAAAATTATTCCTGCATTCTGTACAACAAAAGAAAAGGTAGCCACGAATTCACGAATGGATAATCAACTTAAGATAGTATTATTGGTGTATTCGTGGCTATTTAAATAAAAAATCCGGGCTCTGCTCGCAACAGAAACCCGGCAAAAGTTTCAGGCTAACCTAATAAATGCCGGATCAACAGACAATCTATTCATTAACCGAAAACTGAGCAAAAGTATGCAATTCATTGCTTTTAACCACCGGTGCCGGGGCGCCCGTGGAATTTTACCCAAAACTTTGCGCATCATGCAAGTTACCACTGCAATGCTTTTAGGGCTCTGCCTGCAGGCTGCAGCCACAGGGTTTGCCCAAACCATTACTTTTTCCGGAAAGGATGTTCCCATGGAAAAAGTGTTTACTGTAATAAAGCAGCAAACCGGTTATTTTGTGAGTTACAAATCCGGACAGCTTAGTAAGGCAAAACCTGTTACCGTTCAGGGCGAAAACATGCCCTTAAAACAGTTTTTAAACGAAGTGTTCCGTAATCAGCAATTGGATTATTCCATCGAGGAAAATACCATCTTTATTAAATGGAAGAAAGAAATCTATCAGATTACTCCGCTTGAGTCCATTTCGGGTACGCTCTCCCCGCCTGCCGATATCAATCTGAGCGGAAGGGTAACTAACGAACAACAGGAACCCTTAGAAGGGGTAAGTGTAACCGTTAAAGCCGCCCAAAACGGTACCACCACCAATGCCGACGGTAGATTTCTGTTGTCTGTTCCTTCTGCCAACAATGTGGAACTGGTCTTTTCTTTTGTTGGTTTTGAAACGCACACAGTAAAAGTAGGTACCCAAACAGTATTCAATATTGTATTGAAAGCATTTGTGGCGGGGATGGAGGATGTGGTTGTGACTGCATTAGGAATAACGAAAGAAAAAAGGAAAATAGGTTATTCCTTAACTGAAGTATATGGAGAGGATCTACTAAAATCTAGATCAAATAATTTAGTAAATAGTCTTTCAGGTAGAGTACCAGGACTTAATGTTTCTTCTTCTGCAACTGGCGTAGGCAGTTCATCAAGACTAGTTTTAAGAGGAAATACATCTTTGTCCGGAGAAAACCAGCCATTATATGTTATTGATGGTATTCCAATAGATAATTCTAATCGAAGTTGGGCTGGAATGTATGGCGGGCGCGACGGAGGTGATGGAATACAAATGATAAACCCTGACGATGTTGAATCAATTAGTATTTTAAAAGGTGGGGCGGCTGCGGCATTATATGGGTCGAGATCCGCTACAGGAGTGATTCTAATAACAACAAAGAAGGGATCGAAGATGAATGGTTTCGGAATTGAAATAAATTCGAATTTAGTTGTGGAAAAAGTAAATGATTTCACTGATTGGCAGTATGAGTACGGTCATGGTATTATGGGAAACGCACCTTCAAGTGCTCAAGAGGCCAATGGAATAAGTCCTAATAGTTGGGGGAGTAGGTTGGATGGGAGTATGGTTTTTCAGTGGGATGGAGTTTTAAGACCATACATTGCACACAAAAATAATATATCTAAGTTTTATAAAACAGGAACAAATATTAATAATTCAGTATCAATTTATGGTAGTGGAGATAAATTCAACTACAATTTCAATATGACTGATTTGCAAAATAGGTCTGTTGTTCCCAATTCAAATTTACAAAGGAATAATTTTAGTTTGAACATTGGTGTTACGCCATTAGAAAAATTAACATTAAACATTATAGGAAAATATGTTAGAGAACGAACTAAAAATAGACCACGTGTATCAGATTCACCAGGAAACGCTAATTATTCTATCACTACAATTCCAACTAGTTGGGAAGAGTCAACATATTGGGACAAAATGGTAGATTCTATTACCAAAGGTGAAAGGAAATTCAATTCAGTTCCTTATGTTACAAATCCATACTGGGCTACCTATAGATTTGATCAAAGTGATGGTCGAGATCGATTTATAGGGGCTATACAAGGAAAATATTCATTCAATCATTGGCTTTATTCACGGGCAAGAATATCGACCGATACGTATACACGCAATAATCTTGATATTACTCCAATGGGGACTCAATATAGTTCGGGTGGTCAAATAAATATTCAAAGTGTTGAAAAGTTTAGAGAGTTCAATAGTGAAGTAATTTTTGGAGCAAGAGTAAATTCTAATAAGCTGGAGATAGACGCATTCACTGGAGGAAATATCATGAAGTCTTTTACTGACGGACAATTTCTTGCTGGTAATAATTTTTATGCACCAAATTATTATTATATAAATAATTTGAGAGATAAATGGATGGATTATAGTTACAGAAAAGTACAAACAAACTCTTTATTTGCATCTGTAGATCTTACCTATGATAGGTTTTTAGCTTTAAATTTAACAGGTAGAAATGATTGGTTCTCGACATTATCACCCAATAATTGGTCTAATTTTTATCCTTCTGCAAGTTTAGGTTTCATTTTCTCTGAAGTTATTAATTTACCAAGCTTTATTAACTACTCAAAAATACGATCCTCGTGGGCTAAGGTTAGCGGACAAAGAGACCCATATGGACTTAACCTCCAATATTCATTGAGTGCTAACTCCTATAATTCCTTGCCAGTAGGAGGAATTTCTGGCACTACCATACCTAATAAAAATCTTAAACCTTTTACAGTTGAAACTGTAGAAATAGGAATGGAAAACAGATTTTTTTCAAATAAGGTAAACCTTGATTTAACTTTCTATACGAAAAAGACAAAGAACGATATTGTTATAAGCCAGATCTCGCAGACTTCGGGATTTAATAGCGTACTGATTAACGCTGGAACCATTACAAATAAAGGGGTAGAATTGCAGATTGGGGCAACACCATTAAATAGAATGCTGAGATGGACTCTTACATATAATTTTTCTTACAATGATAGTAGAGTCACAAAAATTTCTGATCAGCTAAATTCCATCCAAATCGATCAAGCACGGTCTATGACGGCCTTTATAGCAAATATTGAAGGTACCCCATATGGTCAAATACAAGGTTATGGATTTAAAACAAATGAAGAAGGCAAATTATTATTAAATGATGGAGGATTTCCACAGCGAGGTGAACTAAAAACTTATGGAACCGGTGTTGCTCCACTTTTGATGGGGCTAACAAATTCTATTTCTTATAAGGGTTTTGTATTCGAATTTTTAATAGACAGTAGATTTGGAGGCTATTTATACTCAGGAACAAACGATGGGTCAACATTGAGGGGGTTGACAAAGCAGACTTTATATGGACGTGAAGACGGAGTGATTGTAGATGGCATTATAGAAAGTAGCGGACAAAAGAATAATCTCAAATTAAATGCACAGAGGTATTGGCAATCGATAGCAATGAATATTTCAGAACCGTTTATTTTTAAATCTGATTTTATTAAACTAAGAGAACTTACTTTGGGTTACACTTTACCTTCAAAGTTAATATTACGATCTCCTTTCAAGAGTATAAACATTTCTCTTGTTGGAAGAAACCTTGCTGTTTTGCTGAAGAAAGTTCCCAATATTGACCCTGAGTCTTCGTATAATAATAGTAACGCGCAGGGTCTTGAATGGTTTGGGGTGCCTTCTGTTAGATCAATGGGATTAAATTTAAATTTTAAATTCTAAAATTTATAATAATGCTTAAATATATTTATAATAGTGTTTGGATAATAATTCTTTTCCTGACTTTTACTAGTTGTACTAAGAATTTTAGGGATATCAATATTGATCCAACGAAATTAACCGATTTAGAATCCGAATCATTATTTACACAAGCGATTATTCAAACATCCGGAGGTGAATACGAGTCTTTTCGTGGCAACTTAATTTATACCACTCAATTTGTACAACAATTTGCTTCTACGACATATCAGGCAGGGGATCGATATTTATTCGATGAAGGATACAATTCAGCCTTATGGGATGGATATTATGGAAAGGCAATACAAAATCTTGTTAACTTGATTGAAAAGACGGCAGGTAAAGAAGAAGAAATTAATTATCATTCTGCTTCAAAGGTCCTAAAGGCTTTTATTTTTTTAAGGCTCACTGATATTTATGGAAACCTCCCCTATTTTAATGCTGGCAAAGGCTTCCTGAATGGAATATTTACGCCAGATTATGATGAACAAAGAATTGTTTTGTTAGATATCGCGGATGAGTTGGAAGTCGCTGCGAAATCGTTTCGCACAGATAAACCCCTTAAGGGAGATATAACAAGTTATAACGGTAATGTAGAACTTTGGAAAAAAGCAGCATACTCACTCTTATTAAGAGTGGGTATGCGTTTCTCCAAAATTGATCCAACTACGGCGACTTCTTTAGTTTCAAAGGCTTACACCAATGGTTTAATAAGTAGTAATGATGAAACTTTTAGAATAAATCATACTTCTGGAGTCTATGATAACCCTAACAGTCATATTCTTGGATTTTACCCAGGATCTAGATCAGAATTATATCAAAATAATTTCAAATTTTCAAAAACATTTATAGATATTCTTAAATTAAATAATGACGTTAGACTGAAAATTCTGTCCGTGATAAGAACCGGAGGTTCGCCAACAGATCCAGGGAATGAAAATGATGATACTTTTATTCAGAAGGGTTTACCAAATGGAACGGATATAAGTCATGTAGCAGGTTCTTTACATACCTTCTCACAATTAAGATCCTCATTTGCTGATGCTAATGATCCGAATGTAATTGTTTCTTACGCACAGACGATGCTTCTGTTAGCGGAAGCACGAGAAAAAAACTGGATTCAGACAGGACCATCCGGCGAATTTTATTATAGGAAAGGAGTTCAAGCAGCAATAGATCTCTTAAGATTATATAATCCCTCTTCGAGTATTTTTGAAAGTGAAAAAATAGAAACTTTTTTAACTGGATTAGTTTATCCGAATAATTTAGAAGAGAGACTGGAATCTATCAATACTCAGTATTATATAGCTTCTTTACTTGATGGCTATGAAGCTCATGCCAATTGGAGAAGATCAAATTATCCAACTTTAATACCAGTGAACTTTCCTGGCAACTATACGGGAGGAGTTATCCCTCGGAGGTTTCAATATCCCGCAAGTGAAGGAGCATTAAATACTAATAATTTGGATGCAGCAATTTCAAAGCAAGGTTCTAATAATTGGTTAACTAATGTTTGGTGGGACAAATAATTGAAAATATCGAAAGAAATTCTTAAATAAATACTGAAGATATGTATTGATCTTATCACTGGCAAATAGTTAATGCAGTCCGATTGGATAGCCCAATTTATAGGGGGTTTAGAGATCACATATTCCCTAAACCCCTTGGTTTTTGGTGATTGTTACATTCAAGGATGAAAAGAAACCTGTATTCAATTACCGATTAACCAAAAAATTCAACACATAATTTTATCCTATCTTAAAAAATCTGAAATGAACTCAAATTTTCTTCTTATTAGCATAATAATGGCACTAAATCAATTCAGCTGCAAGAACAATATTCCTATTAATACCGATTTTATATCTGCTCATGAATTGGAACAGGGTTTTAAAAATTCTCCTGATTCCGTTAAGCCATGGGTTTATTGGTATTGGATAAGTGATAACAATACAAAAGATGGAATAACAAAGGATCTTGAAGCGATGGCGGAAGTGGGAATTGGTGAAGCAATGATAGGCAATATTGGTTATGAAGGCATGCCTTATGGGGAAATAAAGACTCTGAGTGAGGAATGGTGGCAGTTATTAGAACATGCAGTACGAGAGGGTAAAAGGACCGGCGTTAATATTGGACTATTTAATAGTCCTGGCTGGAGCCAGTCAGGTGGCCCATGGGTTAAACCTGAACATTCAATGAGATATCTTTTATCTCATGAAATAGAAATTGAGGGCGGGAAGAAAATAGCGCAAGCGTTTGAGAGATATTCAGATACATATCAGGACGTAAGAGTTCTTGCGTTTCCGGTTCCAGAGAATGATAATCTAAAAATTTCATCACTAAACCCAAAAATAAAAGTTACTCCGGATTTAAAGGACGCATTAAATCTAAGTGATGGAAGCCTAGAAACTTTCTGCCTGTTTAAAAATGCAGGTTCTGCGAAACAAATAGTCATAGACTTTGAAATCGAAGAGTTGTTTACAGCACGTAGTCTAAGAGTTTTTCATGCAGGAATAGAATTTGCTGTAGATATTGACGTTCATATTTTGGAAAACGGGTCTTATAAGAGCATAAGGAAATTTAGGTATGACAGAAGTAACTCAAGGGTAAATGTTGGCCCCATGAGGTTTGGTCCAGTAGCCATCTCTCTACCTACGGTGTCTTCCAAAAGCTTTAGATTTATATTAAGTGATTTTAATCTTCGCAATTATTTTTCTATTCAAAATGGAGATATTTCTGACGTTGGATTTGCAGAAATTGAGTTGTCCGCTGTACCAAGAATTGAAGACTATGTAGAGAAACAACTTGGAAAGATGTGCCAAATTCCTTTCCCAACGTGGTTTGAATACCAATGGGAATTAAGAGAAGAAGGTAGTGATACTTTAGCTAAAATCAGTCCGGAAAATGTAATTGATATCAGCAAATATGTTAAAGAAGATACCCTTACATGGAATTCCCCTCCTGGCAACTGGATTATAATGCGCATCGGATCAGACCTCACAGGTGCTCGCAATGCGCAAGCTGCCCCATACGCAACAGGATGGGAGGTTGATAAGATGAATAAAAATCATCTAAGACATCATTTTAATCAATATGTTTTAAAACTTCTTAAACGATTGTCAATAGAAGAACGAAAAGCGTTTAAGCATGTTGTACTTGATAGCTATGAACAAGGATCACAGAACTGGACTGATGATATGATAGAGGATTTCAGGGCAAAATATAGCTATGATCCCTTACCATGGCTACCTGTACTCTCTGGAAGAATAGTAGGTTCAACTGATCAATCAGACAGATTTCTTTGGGATCTTCGCAGATTTGTTGCTGATAGAATAGCCTATCATTATGTTGGTGCTTTTCGTGACATCTGCCAGGAAAATGGGTTAAGGATTTGGTTGGAGAACTATGGCCACTGGGGGTTTCCGTCAGAGTTCTTGCTTTATGGAGGACAAAGCCATGATATTGGTGGTGAATTCTGGAACGAAGGGGAGCTAGGAAATACAGAATGTCGTGCCGCGTCATCAGCTGCCCATATTTACGGTAAAAGAATAGTATCAGCAGAATCGTATACATCTGCAGGACTAGCATTTCAGAGACACCCCACATTACTTAAGAAACGAGGTGACTGGAGTTTTACTGAGGGTATAAACCAAGTCGTGCTTCACTTATATATACATCAGCCTTATGAAGAAAGAAATCCAGGTATAAATGCATGGTTCGGAACCGAGTTTAATCGAAAAAACACTTGGTTTAAACAATCAAAATATTGGATAGATTACCAACGTAGGTGTATGTTTATGTTACGTAGGGGGCTTCCCATTAATGACCTTTGCTATTTCATTGGTGAAGATGTTCCCAAGATGACTGGTGTTCGAATACCTGAGGTGCCAAAGGGCTATTCATTCGATTACATAAATGCCGATGTCATCCTAAACCATCTTTCGGTAATTGACGGTAATTTGGTACTTCCGGATGGCATGAGTTATAAAATGCTTGTTCTGCCACCTGTTGAAACCATGCGGCCAGAACTTCTTGAAAAGATCCAACTTCTATGTAAGCAAGGTGCAGCAATATACGGTGCTCCTCCCTTTCGCTCACCAAGTCTGAAAAACTTTCCTACAGCAGATAAAAAGGTAGAAACGATAGCTAATGAGCTTTGGACAAAGAATAAAGGACAAAAGGGAAGTAAATATAAGGGGGGCATAATAGATGGTGTAGACATTCAGGATGCTTTAAATCAAATCAAGACTGAGCCAGATATAATCTTTCCCGATGATCTTCCCCTGCTATGGGTACATCGAAGATTAAATGATACTGATATATATTTCATTTCTAATCAGAGTGAAAATAAACTTAAGTTTGACGCAACATTCAGAGTGAATGGGAAACAACCTGAATTTTGGGACCCCATTGATGGTAATATCCGAGATCTTGAAGTGTTTAGTAAGAAAAAATCTGGTACCGAAATATCTCTTGAACTACCTCCCCAGGGAAGTGCTTTTATTGTATTTAGAAAACCTGTTCGCTATCGAGAGGAAATTGGAGATAATTTCCCACTACCTACAAAGATTGTTAAAGTAGAAAAACCATGGCAAGTAACATTTGATAAGATTAAAGATGGCTCCAAAACACCAATTTATATGGCAGACTTAAAAGACTGGACTGATTTTGAAGAGGAGCAAATTAGGTATTATTCAGGCCAGGCATCTTATAAAAACAGTTTTTATTTGAATAACATTTCACCTGAGTATCAATTTTTTATTAATCTTGGGAAAGTTAATGTTATGGCGGAAGTAAAAGTCAATGGAGTTGTTGCGGGAGGAGTATGGACTGACCCATGGAAGTTGAATATCACTAATTTGGTAAAAGCAGGAAATAATACGATAGAAATAAATGTGGTGAATAACTGGATAAACAGACTTATAGGTGATACCAAATTACCCACTGAAAAACGGACAACTTGGGTAAATGAAAATCCAGCAAAACCAACGGATTCGCTTCAGCCTTCTGGGTTGGCAGGACCTGTAGCGATCGAAATAATAAAATATTAAAATATGATTTCAGGTGAGTATCCTGATTGACATCTATTTGAGGTTAATTCTGATTTGGGGAAATAGCGGCCACTCATGTCCACCGAAAACTTGAGATATTCCCATGCTCTATTAAGCACTCAAATTCCTTACCTTAGTCCATAATCTCTGAGCATATAGACTGCCTAAAAATAACTCTGAACCGGATTTCAAAAGGACATGCACCTCTTTTAACATATTGCTTTTTAATTGCTGCTTACTGCTATTGGTGGCCGCGGTGGGTAGTGAAGACACTGCCCACATGAAGCAAAGGAATGCCACACCTTCGAAAGGCACCCCGAAAATATAGTCGGTATAAAAGAAGACCTTTCGTCTCTATTATTTAAAATGGTAATCTTAATGTATAAGTTTAAATCAGCCGGTACGTTAATCCAAATGGTTTTTTATAAGTCATGGAAAAAGGATATACCTTTTTCTATATACTGTTTATTCATCTGTAGTGCATTCATTTTGCCCCACAGCACCCACGCCCAACTCAAAGCCGCCGTTGTCAAAATTGATATTACTCCCTCCGATTCACAACACCTGCTCGGATACCAGGAACGCAAATCCACGGGTGTGCTGGATCGCATTTATCATAAGATTGTTGCTTTAGATGATGGTACTACTCAGTTCTATATCATCTCATCCGATGTGTGCCTGTATTCTCCGTCAGAATATGATAAGGTGGCTGCATTACTCAACAAACAATACGGAATAAATCCGTTAAACGTATGGTGGACTGTTACGCATACACATTCTGCACCGGAGTTTGGCGAAACGGGATTATATGGAGTTTATATGGGAGATCGCATAAAACACACGGTAGATGCAGCCTACACCGCAATGATTGAACAGAAGCTGATTGAAGGTATTGGTGAAGTACGCAGTAAACTTACTGAAGCCCGGCTGAGTGTAGGCTGGGGCTTTTCGCAAGCCAATATGAATCGCAGGGCAATTGATGTTAATGGTAAGGCCTCTCTGGGTATGAATCCTGACGGGCCGGTGGACAGGCGCATCGGGTTATTGCGTATTGACAAGCCGGATGGCAAACCAATGGCGTTGATTGCCAACTATCCCATACACGGCACCGTTATGAGCGGGGCCAACCTGAAGATCAGCGGAGATGCACCTGGTATTGTGGCTGAATACGTAGAAGAAAAAATTGGCGCACCCATGCTTTTTATTAATGGTGCGGCGGGCAACCTTGCGCCTATCTACAGCGTTTACCCCAATGCAAGAGCAGGTCATCTAAGTGAATTTCGCGTTTTGCTGGGAGATAAAATTCTAGAGGCAAACAGTAAAATAAAATATCCGGTTGATGAAGTAAAACTCCGGGCAGATGAAATTGTTGTAGAAACCCCAAAAAAACCGGGCTTGGCATGGTCAGCCGATTTAAGCAAATACACCGTTACCACAAAATCCGGCGATACATTAGTTCGCCTCCCGGTACGGTTGCTGAAAATAAATAAAGATATTGCGATATGGAGCGCTCCGTTGGAATTGTTTTGTGAAGTATCTAACGAAGTGCGAAGCCGCTCTCCTTTTCCATACACTTTTTATTTCGGCTATACCAATGGATGGTTTGGGTATCTGCCCACGGAGGCAGAATGGAAACACGGTGGCTATGAAGTAGAAACGGTGTCGCCTTTCACACCCAGAGCAGCAGGTGATCTTACAGAATCTGTGCTGGATTATTTGCAGGGCAAAATGAGGGCGCCGCAGACGATAACGGAAAAGCCCAGGCGAAAAAGATAGTAGGAATGAATGCCTTTAGCCCCTCTCCGATAGGAGAGGGGTTGGGGTGAGGCGACATTCGCAAGCAATCTCATTTACAGGTTTTGCGAAAAGATAATAGTTCAAATAACTCATATCTACTTTTAGGCACTTTTAAATTCTAAGAATACAAACATGTTATATTTTTTCAAATTCCCGATCAAATATTTTTTGCTATCGTTTTTGATTTTTTCCATAAGCTGTAATCAGCCATCTTCTCAAACAGAAATATCCGGTGGCGTTAAGGCCGAAGATGCCCTGGCAACCATGCAGGTAGCCGACGGATTTAAAATTGAAATGATCGCCGCCGAGCCGATGATTACTTCTCCGGTAGATATGGAGATAGATGAATATGGCCGCATGTTTGTAGTGGAAATGCACGGTTATCCGTTAGACAAAAGTGGCAGCGGAAATATTGTGATGCTATCAGATACCAACGGAGATGGCATCATGGACAAGCGCACACTTTTTAAAGAAGGACTGCTGTTGCCCACAGGCATCCTCCGGTGGAAGAAGGGATTTGTTGTAACCGACTCACCCAATATCTATTATCTCGAAGATTCGGATAACGATGGTAAGGCCGACATCATGGATACACTGCTGACGGGTTTTGCACTCACCAATCCGCAGCACAATTTAAATAATCCCGTGTATGGTATTGATAACTGGATTTATGCCGCACATGAGGGCATTGTAAAATCAAGGGATTATGGAGAAGAATTTGGAGATGAAGGAACCGAAATTTACTATCCCGCTAAGCCGGATGCGGTTCGCCTGCCGCAAAATGCCAGTGGAAAATCCGTTCGTTTTCGCCCCGAACAGTATCAATTAGAAGAGTTAGCAAGCCGTTGCCAGTTTGGTCATACTTTCGATAAATGGGGGCATTGGTTTGGCAGCAACAACTCTAACCAGGGATACCAGGAGATTATTGCAGAGCGCTATTTAAAACGTAATCCCCAACTACCGCCTACAGATCCTAATCATTCTATGTCGGATCACCTGAATGCGCCGGAGGTATTTCCTACTACGCTCAACCCGGACAGGCAGATATTTACCGATGTGGGAACCATGACTTCCGGTAGCGGACTAACCGCCTACCTGGCGGAAGACTTTCCTGCACCCTATCATAATGCCACCTTCATTGCCGAACCGGTGAGTAACCTGGTGCATGTGGATATTTTAAGAGACAGTAGTCTGAGTTATACGGCAAGCCGGGTATTTCCAAATAAAGAATTTTTTACTTCCACCGATGCCTGGTCGCGTCCGGTGAATATGTATGTTGGTCCCGATGGCGCTTTGTATATTCTGGATTATTACAGACGCGTAATTGAATCACCCGAATGGATGTCGGAAGAAGCTATTGCCGCAGGGAACTTATATGATGGTATTGATAAAGGAAGGATCTACCGCATTACTCCGGTTGATGGAAAAAAAGCAGACTGGATGAAGGGTTTGCAACTTGGTGACGCTTCTGTTGATGAATTAGTGAAAGAATTAGCAAATACCAACGGCTGGTGGCGCATTAGTGCACAACGCTTATTAGTTGACAGAGCAGATAAAAATGCAGTGTCGGCACTTGTAAAGATGGCTTCAAACCCTGAATCTGCAATGGGGCGGCTGCATGCGTTGTGGACTTTGGAAGGCATGAACGCGCTGCCAACTGATCTTATTAAAAATGCATTGAAAGATACGGTTGCAGGAATAAGAGAGAACGCCGTTAAATTAGCTGAACTGCATTTGAAGGATGATCCGGCATTAGGCACAGCACTCTTAGCTTTACAAAATGATGAAGCAATAAAGGTGCGCTTTCAGCTACTGCTCACATTGGGATATGTAAATACCGCTCCGGCATCCGATGCACGTAATGGTTTGTTGTTTCAGGATATGGAAAACAAATGGTTCCAGGTAGCTGCCCTGTCTGCCGCTTCGTTAAATGCAAATTCACTGCTTAACCTGATGCTGGCAAAATACAAAGCTGATATACCGGCATACGGCTCAATGGTACAAAGACTTGCAGGAATTATTGCGGCAACAGAGGGTGAGGCAAAGGTTCATCATCTCATTCAAAAAGCCATTGTTGCGCAAACTTCACGTGAGCAGGAATCGCAGACAGCAATGCTACAAGGGGTGGCACAGGGACTGCGTTACCGGAAAAACAAGCTCTCTATCAGTGAAGCTGAGCAGCGTTTGCTGCTCAACACTTTTTTTGACAGCCCTTCAGATGGGTTACGAAAATCGGCTTTACAATTTTTACAGGCTTCAAAAATCAGTAATGATACCTTACGCACCTCATCAGTTGCCAGGGCAGCATCTATTGCACAAGACACTGCTGTTTCAGATTTAAAAAGGGCAGATGCTATTGATTTTCTCACTTTTGGTAACCCGTCAGATTATCTTACCATGCTCCAGGGCTTACTTACTCCACAGGAGCAACCTGCCGTGAAATTTGCCGCACTGCGGGTATTGAATGTGATTCCCTCAACTGCGGTGAGTGAATACCTTGTGGATTTGTGGCCGGGGCTTACCAAAGAAATAAGAGATGCCGCCATTCGTGTATTTATGCATGATACTGCCAGGATGAGAATACTCATTACCGCAATGGAAGCGAATAAGATTCCTGCCAGTAATGTAAGTTTTTGGACCGGTATTAGTTTGATGCAGGTGGCTGATGACAAATTACGGGAACGTGCCAGGGCAGTATTTACCAAAAATGCGGAGGAAGCAAAAAAGATCAATAAGGAATACCAGGCTGCGCTTGAATTACCGGGAGATCCGGAAAAGGGGAAAGCAATATATATGCAAAGCTGTGCAGTTTGTCATCAGGTAAAAGGTGAAAATGGAATTGCTTTCGGGCCTGATCTCGCTACTATACATAATTGGAAAAGAGAGGATATACTGGCTAATATTCTTGATCCCAATCTTTCCATCATGGCAGGATATGATCTTTGGGAGATTAACTTAAACAATGGAGAGTCTTTGCAAGGTATTATTGCGGCTGAAACATCTTCAGCAATTACCATTAAAAATATGGGCAACTTTGAAAAAACAATCAGCCGGCAGGATATTAAATCTTTACAATCCCTGAGTGTGTCTGCCATGACAGTGGGCTTAGAAAAAAATATCAGCAAGGAAGCCATGGCCGACCTGATCGCTTTTTTGCGGCAGAATTAGGGGAAGGGTGAATGGCCTGGAAGAGCTGATCTTTTTTTGTTTCTTTTTTTGGGCAGGCAAAAAAGAAAAAACAGATTTCTTCATACCAAATAATAAGCATGAAACTACCAGGAAATTACTTTGTCCACCAGACAATAACCCAATATAAGTGCACCCGCACTGTGTATATGATCGCAATGATCATCTTGTGTTGTTCCGCAATGCCTTCAGGTTCTGCACATACATTTGGTAATCTGCCCGGGCCACAAAATACAGGCATCTTTCGTGCAGCAGTAGTTAAGATAGATATCACGCCCGACCAACCAAAAATGCTGCTGGGCTACAATGCCCGTCAATCTACCGGCGTACACGATCGCATTTATCATCGGATAGTGGTATTGAATGACGGAACCACAGAGTTCTGCCTGGTATCTTCTGATATCTGTGTTATTTCTCCTTCCGAATACGATCATCTGGCATCACTCCTGTATCAGCAATTGGGTATTGCTCCTGAAAATTTCTGGTGGACGCTTACCCATACCCATTCTGCACCTGAAGTTGGCGTACCGGGGTTACCCGAAGTATTTATGGGAGAAAGATATAAGCATCCGGTAGATACTGCCTATACCCATTTTGTAGAGCAAAAGATAATAGAGGGAATAAAACAGGCCAGGAAACAATTAGTGAAAGCAAAGCTGGGAGTTGGTTGGGGACATTCCAACGCCAATATCAACCGGCGGGCAATTGACGTTAACGGGAAAGCAGGGCTGGGAATGAACCCTGATGGCGCGGTAGACAAAAAAATTGGATTGATCCGGATAGATAAAGAAGATGGATCGCCTATAGCACTGATATCAAACTATGCCATACATGGCACTGCACTGGGCGCTCCTAACCTTCAAATCAGTGGTGATGTGCCCGGTATTGTTGCAGACTATGTGGAAGAAAAATTAGGCGTTCCCATGCTTTTTATAAACGGAGCAGCAGGAAATATCGCCCCTATTTACAGCACCTATCCTAATCCCGGGGCTGCACGCTTATCACAATTCAGGGTATTACTGGGTGATAAAATTCTGGAAGCGAACAAATCTATTACAGCTACCATTGACCAGGTGAATATTTTTGCCAGCAAGCTCATCATCGAAACGCCACGAAAGGAAAATTTAAACTGGCCTTCCGATCTGGGCAACTATTCCCGGAGCATTGGGAATGGGAAGAACCTGGTAAGACTGCCGGTCGGCTTTTTGAAAATCAATCATGATATCGCTATCTGGAGTTTGCCGGTTGAACTGTTTTGTGAAATATCCAATGAAATCCGTGACAAATCCCCGTATCCCTATACTTTCTATTACGGCTACACGAACGGATGGTTAGGCTACCTGCCAACTGCCGCCGAATTTAAACATGGCGGTTACGAAGTGGAAACCGTATCTCCATACACTGTTGAAGCGGAAGCAGATGTTATTGAAGGGGTAATGAATTATCTGCAGGGCGAATTGAGAAATAAAATATCAGCAGACCGGGTTTCTGTTAACCGGCCGTCATTGATTGTGCCTGATGAAACAGGGGTGCTTGAATTGACTGCTGAGAAAGGTAAAGGTATCGGTACAGATATAAAATATATGCCGGAATGGAAAGCATTTGGCTGGTTCCGCAACAAAGACAAAATAGAATGGGAAATAGCTCCACGCGAAGAAAAGGAGTATTCCGTGATATTGGAATGGTCGGTATCCGATGAAGACGCGGGAAAATCATTTATACTGGAAAGCAAAAAGGACAGGATAATAGGTGAAGTTGGAAAAAGCGGTTCCTGGGAAACCTTTGCATCTGAAAAAATAGGTACCATAAAATTGAAGCCGGGAAAGCAAAAAATTATTTTCAAACCGTATAAAGATTTTGATCCTAAGCAGGCGTTGCTGGATTTAAGAAAAATTATTTTCGTGCCGGTTGGACAAAAGTAATATGGAACTGGTCAGGCGATGGTAATTGATGGCGGATACACTGCGCAGTGATTTACCTGAGTTGTGTGGTATCTACCCGCGAAGGCGAATCCGTTCCGTTTACAATGCTTGCCGAGCTTAGCGCTATCGCTTTAATGATTTCCGTCATGTTCTTCAGATCAAGTGTTTCAATTTCGTCGCCCTGTGTATGATAATAAGGTTCATTATCCATTTTTGAAGTGGAGATGGTATGCGCGGGAACACCCAGCCTAGCAAGCGTAGCATTATCGGAACGGTAAAATAATTGCTGGTCGGGATAAGGATCCGGGTAAAATGTAAAAGCGGTGCCCTGCAGGTTTTTTGCCAGTATTTCACCCATGTCTGTTTTTTCGTAACCGGTTATGTAGGCTGAATTTTTCCCCCATTTGCTGTCGGTGCCTATCATTTCTATGTTGAACATCGCTACAACTTTTTCAGGGTTAAACTGTTTGCTGAAGTACTGCGACCCGAACCCGCCGATCTCTTCGGCAGTAAAGGCAGCAAACACAATGGTGCGTTCGTTATTTTTGATTTTCGAAAAATAGCTGGAGAGCATCATTACGGCCGTAGTGCCTGCCGCATCATCATTGGCTCCGTTGAAAATGCTATCGCCCTTATTATCTGCCTGGCCGATGCCCAGGTGATCGTAATGCGCCGAAAAAATCACATATTCATCTTTCCTGTCAGACTGGCTTTTCCCGGGAAGCATACCGACTACATTCTTCAGCTTTTTTTCGGAGATGGTATGCTGAGCAGAAAAGGAATAAGTAGCGGGAGCTTTTCCGGTAAGTACAAACAGTATGCTCCCGTCTGATTTAAAACTTTCGCGCTTAAACCGGAGCAGGTTGCCAAAGCTTTTTGAATGGGCAGTGTCAACCCATACAATATAATTTTTCCCGGAGTTGATATAGCCGTATGCTTTATTGAACAGGCGGTCGTTAGCGTCAATCGTTCCTGTTTCGTATCCTGATTGTTCGTTTACGGTTAGTGTTTCTTTTGTGGTAAGCACTACCATATTTGATTCGTTTATTGCATTCCCATCCGCGTTGCCGCTCACCGCTGTTTGTGTGGCTTCCACCAATGCAAATTCCTGGAAATAACCGTTGCTTCCTTCTGCAGGCAGGAGCTTGTTTTTTTTAAATGCTGCGGCAATAAAATCAGCGGCTTTATCTATGCCGGGCGTAAAAGTGGCTCTGCCCTCCATATCATCTGCCGATAAGGTTTTTTCTATTTTACTGACTTTTTTAACGGTAATGATCCTGTCAATCTTTTGTGCTGAAACGTAAAGAACCGCTAATACCAGCATTAGGGATAAATAAATATGCTTCATAATTCTGGAACTGTTTAGTGCCCAATTTAGCTATAAGGCTCAAAGCGTTCAAAACAATTTTACCGGATTAACGCTGCTACAGGCTCATCATTTCCTTAAATTTAACCGCCTGCCTGCGGCTTACTTCAATTTTTTCTCCTCCTTTTATTTCAAGCAGTAAACCACCGTTGAAGTAGGGTTCCACCCTTTCTATCATACGCAGGTTTACAATATGTTTGCGGTTGGCGCGAAAGAAAACTTTTTCATCTAACCGTTCTTCCAGTGCGTTCAGCGATTTTAATATAAGAGGTTTATGCGTGCTGAAAAATACTTTGGCGTAATTACCTACGCTTTCGAACAACCTTATTTCGTTCAGTTTTACAAACCAGCATCTTTCGCCGTCTTTTACAAATACCTGGTCGTTCTCACCCAGAATACCCCTGTTTACAGCCTGCGGGCTTAATGCAGTGCCTATTGTTTCCTTTTCTTCAGTAATATACTCCAGCTTATGTAAGGCATCTGCCAGCCGCCTGGGTTCCACAGGCTTTAGTAAATAATCCAGCGCGTTTACTTCAAATGCTTTCAGGGCATATTCATCGTAAGCCGTAGTAAATATAACCTGTGGCAACCTGTCTAATTCGGTTAACAAATCAAAACCCGTTTTGCCGGGCATTTGGATATCTAAGAAAATCAGGTCGGGCGCCATATTCCCGATCTTTTCTATACCTTCATTGGCATTGGCCGCCTCTGCTATCACTTCTATTTCGGGATGATCCTGCAACAGCTTTTTCAATTCGCTTCTCGCTAATCTTTCATCATCAATTATAATGGCTCTTTTTGTCATACTATTTAGTGTTAAGTCAAGCAAATTATATTATTGTGAAACGGTAAAAGAGAGATGATAAAGGTAAGAGATCCTCTCACCATTCACCCATTTCACACACCAATATGTTTATTTCGCCAGGCTGTTATATAGCGGCATTACCACCTTTGCTTCCACCATATTGCCTGGTATGTCCTTAATCTCAAATGTGGCTTTTGTGCCAAATAAAAGATTGAGCCGATCCTGCGTGCTTTGCAGCCCAAAGCCCATGTGCCCTGCGTTGCCGTTTAAAAATCCACTGTTGCGGATAATGATCTCATGATGATCATCTACAAAATCCGAAGTAATAGTAACCACTCCGCCATTTACCTGTTTACTGATGCCGTGTTTAATGGCGTTTTCCGCGAGAGTTTGCAGCATCATTGGTGGTATGGGCTGGCACAGCGTATCTTCATCAATGTGGAACTGTACTTTTAAGCGTTCTTCAAAGCGCATTTGTTCCAGCGCTAAGTAGTCCTTTACTATATTCAGCTCCTGTTCTAAGGGCACCGTCTCCATTTTTTCCGTTTGCATGCTGCTGCGCAGGATATTGCTCAGTTCAGTGATCGCCCGCCTGGCCCGCTGGGGATTTTCATCTACCAAAGCCCTGATACTGTTCAACGAGTTAAAAATGAAATGCGGGTTGATATGCGATTTAATGGTTTTAAGCTCCAGTTCCTTTACCAGCGACTGCAGGCGGAAAGTATCTACTTCCTGCTTTTTATTTTTCTGGAAGAAATGATATACATAGTAGATAAGTACCCATACCATTAAAATGAGAGAGCTGTCGAAGGTCCTGAGCACCAGTATGTTGATAAAAGCCACTTTCTTTTTGGGATCCGTTTCAGACAAATTGAACAGCTCAAAAAAAGTGAGCAGGCTAAGCGAGTAAATAAAGCTGGCTATAACAATGCAGATAAAAAGCCGCGGAACAATTTTTTCAACAGGTAATACTAACCAGTTGCGTTTAATAATAACGTTACGCAGAATATGGGTAATGGGTATACCCAGCGACAAAGCGATAAGGAGACGGATAATTAATTTTTCTGATATTGTTTTATCATAGGTGTAGGCAAAAAAGATATTAATGAGCGCAAATATCCCCCATCCACAAATCTGGCACCACCAGTATCTTGATATTTTAGATAGCATATATCAAATCTAAACATTTCTCCCTCTTACCGGAAATATTGTATTACTAGTGGCGAAAAATGCGGGTTAACGGCGGAGGTGAAATGGGAATATGTTCAGTTTACTTATTGATTATCAACCTGTCGTGGCTGATATCGCGGCCGGATAATTCCTTCACTTAAAAAGCATTTATATCTTACTTTTGTTATTGATTCAACATGTTTTACATGGATATAACACCAGGGCCGCTTTTACAACAAATCAACGATCCGAAAGATCTTAAAACATTAAGCCGGGAGCAACTCCACCAGGTATGCAGTGAACTCCGTCAATATATTATTGACGTGGTAAGTGTACATGGCGGACATTTTGGCGCCAGCCTGGGCGTGGTAGAACTTACTGTTGCCCTGCATTATGTGCTGAATACGCCTTTCGACCAGTTGGTATGGGATGTAGGGCACCAGGCTTATGGGCATAAAATTTTAACAGGCCGGAGAGACGCCTTTTATACCAACCGTAAATACAAAGGGCTAAGCGGCTTTCCCCGGCGCGCGGAAAGCGAATACGACAGTTTTGGCGTTGGGCATTCTTCCACTTCTATTTCCGCGGCGCTGGGCATGGCCATGGCCGCCAAATACAAACATGAAGACAGGAAATCCGTGGCGATCATTGGAGATGGAGCCATGACTGCGGGTATTGCTTTTGAAGGCATGAACCATGCTGGTGTGACGGATGCCGATATGCTGATCATTCTCAACGACAATTGCATGAGCATTGATCAGAACGTGGGGGCGCTGAAGGAATATCTTACAGACATTACTACTTCCCAAACCTATAATAAGTTAAAAGATGATATCTGGAATGCGTTAGGTAAGTTACCGGTAGGCAAACGCTTTACCCGGGAAATGGCCAGCAAGCTGGAGCATAGCATTAAAGGATTCGTGAGCAAGAGCAGCAATCTTTTTGAATCGTTAAACCTTCGCTATTTTGGTCCTATAGACGGGCATAATATCAACAAGCTGGTAGATGTTTTACAGGACCTGAAAAAAATCCCGGGGCCCAAGCTGCTGCATATTTTAACGGTAAAGGGCAAAGGCTATTCCCTTGCCGAAAAAGATCAAACAAAATGGCATGCACCGGGTTTGTTCGATAAGATAACCGGCGAGATCTATAAAAAGAAATTTGATCTGCCACAGCCACCCAAATACCAGGATGTTTTTGGTCATACCATTATAGAACTGGCAGAAAAAAACAGTAAAATATTAGGGGTTACACCCGCAATGCCCTCAGGCTCATCATTGAAATTTATGATGGATAAAATGCCGGATCGCGCTTTTGATGTAGGCATTTGCGAGCAGCATGCCGTAACCCTGAGCGCGGGTATGGCCACGCAGGGTATGAAAGTATTCTGCAATATCTACTCTTCTTTTATGCAAAGGGCCTACGACCAGGTGGTGCACGATGTAGCTATCCAGGATCTGCCCGTTATCTTTTGCCTTGACCGTGCCGGATTGGTAGGGGAAGATGGTGCCACGCATCATGGCGCATACGATATAGCTTATATGCGCTGCATTCCTAACATGATTGTAAGCGCGCCCCTGAATGAAAGTGAATTGCGCAACCTCATGTATACAGCACAGTTAGACGAAAATACCCATCCTTTCGTCATCCGCTATCCCCGCGGCGAAGGCGTAATGCCTGAATGGAGAACGGAGATGAAAGCAATTAAGCCGGGAACCGGAAGGAAATTAAAGGACGGTGAAGCGATTGCCATATTATCCTTTGGTCATCCCGGAAATTTTGCAGCCGCAGCCATACGTGAATTGAGAGCGGAAGAGCTGAATCCTGCACATTATGATATGCGCTTTGCCAAACCGCTGGATGAAAATTTACTGCACGAAGTATGCAGTAAGTTTAATAAAATCATTACCGTGGAAGATGGCACAGTGCAGGGAGGATTTGGAAGCGCTGTACTGGAGTTTATGGCACTTCATCAATACCATGCACAGGTAAAAATATTAGGAATACCCGATCGCGTAATAGAGCAGGGTACCCCCAGAGAGCTGCAAAAAGAATGCGGCTATGATGCCAACGCCATAGCTTTTGCCGTAAGGGAAATGATGAACCAAAAGCTGAGCTCTCCCGCAAAAAAAGGCATTCTTTAGAGCCGTCCTCTGTAATAAAGTTTTCATTGGCGTGCCGGATATCATTGTTTGGCAGCGATAGCTGTTGATTACATTTTTTATATAACATTTATAAAAAAGGTGTTTTTATGAGAATGCATCTTCCCCTCTTTATTTTTGCAGCATTCGTTTTTACGGTTGCATGCCATACACAAACAAAAGACGAAAAAAAAGACTATATGTGGAACATGGATATTAAACCGCCGGTAGCTGCCATTAAAGAACATCAGCGTACGTTACATGGCGATACCATAACAGATCATTATTACTGGATGATTGATTATTTTAAGAAAGGACCAGACAGTACGGAAGTGATAAATTATCTGAATGAAGAAAATGCCTATCTGGATACCATGATGAGCAGCTCAAAAGTTTTAAGAGAAAAGCTATATGAAGAGATGAAGGGCAGAATAAAGGAAAAAGATGAATCTGTTCCTGTTCTTAAAAACGGGTACTTCTATTATACCAGAACAGAAGACGGGAAACAATATTATAAGTACTGCCGGAAAAAAGGAAGCCTGGATGCACCGGAAGAAATTCTATTGGATGTGGACGAACTGGCAAAAGGGCATCCTTACTACGCCGCCACCGGGTTTAATGTAAGCGAAGATAATAAGCTGCTGGCTTTTGGGGTAGATACCGTATCGCGCCGGCAGTTTACGATTTATATAAAGAATTTAGAAACCGGCGAACTGTTTAAAGAGTCCATAAAAGGCACAACTGGTAGTTCTGCCTGGGCCAATAACAATAACACATTGTTTTACACCCTTAATAACCCCAATACCCTCCTTACAGAAAAAATAAGGCGGCACAAATTAAATACCAGCGAAGCACAGGATGTAACAGTGTACGAAGAAAAAGATCCTACGAATTATATTGGTGTGGGAAAAACGAAATCGGGTAAGTTCATATTTATTGTTTCCCAGGCTACGCTTTCCACGGAGATGCGTTTCATCAAAGCCAACGAACCCGATGCAGCGTTTATGGTTTTTCAACCCCGCATGAAAGAAGTATTGTATGATGTGAGAGACATCGGTGATAAGTTTTATGTTGTGACCAACTTAGATGCCAAAAACTTCAGGTTGATGGAATGTCCGCTGAACAAAACAGACAGCAGCACCTGGAAGGAAGTTATTCCCCACCGTCCTGATGTATTGATCGAAGATATTGATGTATTTAAAGACTACCTGGTTGTTACCGAACGTAAAAACGGACTGATCCAATTGCGTGTACGCAATATGCCTTCGGGGCAGGAGCATTATATTGATTTTGAGGAACCGGCTTACAGTGCTGCCACCGGCACTAACCCCGAATTTAATACCGCTGTACTGCGCTATACCTACACTTCTTTGGTAACGCCCAATACTACTTACGATTACAATATGAGCACCGGAGAAAAGAAGCTCATGAAACAACAGGAAGTGTTGGGTGGCTACGATACGAAAGAATACACTTCGGAAAGATTGTATGCTATGGCGAGAGACGGATCTGCAATCCCTGTTTCTATAGTATATAAAAAGGGGCTGGTAAAAGACGGTAAAGCGCCTTTATTGTTATACGGCTACGGATCGTATGGCTATAGTATGAATGCCACTTTTAACAGCAGCCGGATTAGTTTGCTCAACCGCGGTTTCGTGTTCGCCATAGCGCATATCCGTGGGGGTGAGGAAATGGGGAGGCAGTGGTATGAAGATGGCAAAATGATGAAGAAGAAAAATACGTTTACGGATTTTATTGACTGTGGTGAATTTTTGATAAAAGAAAAATTTACTTCTGCGGCACATTTATATGCGCAGGGCGGCAGCGCCGGTGGCTTGCTGATGGGTGCAGTGGTAAATATGGCGCCCGATCTCTGGCATGGCGTTATTGCACAGGTGCCCTTTGTAGATGTGGTGAATACCATGCTCGATGCCGGCATTCCCTTAACTACCAATGAATATGATGAATGGGGTAATCCGGAAAAAAGTAAAGAAGCTTATGATTACATGAAATCTTACTCGCCCTATGAAAATGTTGAAAAAAAAGATTATCCCAATATGCTGGTAACTACGGGGCTGCACGACAGCCAGGTACAATATTTTGAGCCCGCAAAGTGGGTAGCGAAACTCCGGGCGATGAAAACAGACGATAATATTCTATTGCTGCATACCAATATGGATTTTGGGCATGGAGGCGCTTCCGGCCGGTTCGATTACCTGAAGGATATAGCGCTGGAATATGCATTTTTGCTCAGGCTGGAAGGGGCAGATCTCACAGGTCTGCAAGACCTGTGAGATCTGCCCTTAGTTATCATCATTCTCATGTTCCAGGAAATTTCCCCACCCTGTTATTTCGTTGGTATAATTTTTAATATAGTTGATAAAAGCCATTCTGTTGCCGAACCATTGGGTCAGCTCATCTCTTAATAAACCGGTGGGCTTATCAGATACCAGGTTATGGTAAGCCGACCAGGGATAGGCTTCAACGTTAGTACAATACCCGTGCTTTACCGCGTTGGTGATGATGTAGCCAATGATGGTAGTGCGATAATCATCGCTGTCAATTTCCTTTCTTCTGAACCTTTCCTGGAACAGGCTGCCCGTGCGGTTATACCTTTTATTGATGGCTTTGGCGTAAGCGTTGAAAAGGTTGGAGAAGTGCTGTTCGATGGGTTTGCCGGGCTGCAAGGTCTCACAGGTCTCGCAGATTTGCGGGACCTCCCTTACGCGAATAAAAAAATGAAAATGATTGGGCAGCAGGTTATAGCAAAAGGTTTGGGCAACGGGTTCTATATACTTTTCCCAGAGCGTTAAAAAATAAGCATAGTTGGCCGGTTCTTTAAAAATGGTTTCCCTGTTGTTACCACGGTTGTAAATGTGGTAGTATCCTCCGGGGTGGAGTTTCTGAATGGTGTTTTGGTGTGTCATAGTGGTGTTAATTTAATTTATTTTTGGGAAAATTTAAAGATTTTTTGGGCTGCGCCAACCTCACAGGTCTTAAGACCTGTGAGGTTGGCGAGGTTGGCGCTAAATAATCCTCCATGCAATTGCATCAGTCAGCAGGATATAAGGTAATACAGCAATGGTTGGCTAAAAAGGATTTTAAACCTTTTACCTTCCAGGAAGAAACCTGGCAGCATATCATTAATGGCAAAAGCGGGTTGGTAAACGCGCCTACAGGGTTTGGTAAAACATTTTCCGTTTTCCTGGGTGTTGTAATAGATTTCATTAATCAACACCCGGCTGATTATAAAAGCAGAGCAGGCAGTAAGCTGCAGTTGCTATGGATCACGCCTTTACGCGCACTGGCTAAAGATATAGGCAGGGCTATGGAAGAAGTAATAACGGAGCTGGGTATGCGCTGGCGCATAAGCATACGCAATGGCGATACCTCCGCGGCCGAACGGCAGCTACAGAAAAAGCATCCTCCCGAAATATTGATCATTACGCCCGAAAGCCTGCACCTGCTGCTGGCACAAAAAAATTATGCTGAATTTTTCGCTTCCCTAAAGATCATCGCGGTGGATGAATGGCATGAGTTGCTGGGCAGCAAAAGAGGCGTACAGGTAGAGCTGGCCGTCAGCAGACTGGTAGCGCTGCGCACTCCAACCATTCACCATTCACCACTCACTATTCACCACTCATCTTTCCCCCTTATCTGGGGCATCTCCGCTACAATCGGTAATCTGAAAGAAGCCGGGGAAGTATTGCATGCTTCGCTTTCGCGTAAAACGCAGCCGGTAATTGTTCGTGCCCGACTGAAAAAAAATATTGAAGTTGAATCTATTTTCCCCGATGAAATTGAAAAATATCCCTGGGCAGGACATCTGGGAATAAAACTGATTGATAAAGTAATTCCTATTATTGATCAAAGCCGCACTACGCTCATCTTCATTAATACCAGGGGCATGAGTGAAACATGGTACCAGGGGCTGTTGAATACAGCGCCGGAATTAGCGGGTGCTATTGCTTTGCACCATGGGAGCATTGAGCCCGAGTTAAGAACATGGGTAGAAGAAGCATTGCATGCCGGCATTCTGAAAGCAGTGGTTTGTACGGCAAGCCTGGATCTGGGCGTTGATTTCAGGCCGGTGGAAACGGTTATACAGGTAGGTTCGCCCAAAGGTGTAGCACGTTTTTTACAAAGGGCTGGCCGTAGTGGTCATCAACCGGATGCGGTAAGCAAAATATACTTCTTACCTACCCACTCCCTGGAACTGGTGGAAGCCTCGGCATTGAAAAGTGCCATAGCTGAAGATTTGATTGAAAGCCGCGAACCCATGCTGCTGTGCTTTGATGTATTGATTCAATATCTCTGTACGCTTGCGGTTTCGGATGGCTTTGATCCGGACATCATTTATAAAGAAGTACTGGCAACCCATTGTTATAAAGATATGACGCGGGATGAATGGCTGCAGATCTTACAATTTATTACTGCTGGCGGGGTAGCACTGCAGCAATATGATGAATTTAAAAAGGTAGAGATCATTAACGGGCTGTATCGTATTACCAATCGCCGCGTAGCTATGCGTCACCGTATGCATATAGGTACTATTGTAAGTGAAGCCATGCTGAAAGTAAAATTCATGTCGGGCGGGTATATCGGGGTGATTGAAGAATGGTTCATATCAAGACTGGAGCAGGGAGCTGTGTTTACGCTCGCCGGCAGGAATGTGGAACTGGCAGGAATAAAAGATATGACCGTGCTGGTAAAAAAGTCTAACTCAAAAAAATCCATTGTTCCTAGCTGGCAGGGCGGCAGGATGCCTTTATCGGCCAACCTGGGAAAAAAGTTGAGAGAAGAATTGAATAAGGCCGGAAGGGAAAAAACAAATCACAAAAGGCAAATCACAAAACAGAACGATAGTGAAATAGATGTGTTAAGGCCCCTGTTCGATTTGCAGGAACAGCTATCGCATGTGCCCAAACACAACGAACTGCTTATTGAGCATATTGAAACAAAAGATGGTTACCACCTGTTTGTTTTTCCATTCGAAGGGAGATTGGTGCATGAGGCTATGGCCGCTATTCTTGCATGGCGGATCAGCCGGATCACATCCATCACTTTTTCTTTTGCCATGAATGATTACGGCTTTGAATTGCTGAGTGATCAACCCATACCGGTAGATGATACGAATGTATACGAGCTCTTTTCGCCCGACAACCTGTTAAATGATATACAAAGAAGCGTAAATGCCACAGAAATGGCTATGCGCAAATTCAGGGATATTGCTGTTATCGGCGGGCTGGTCTTCCAGGGTTTCCCCGGGGAGCAAAAAAAGGCGCGCCACCTGCAGTCTTCGGCCTCCCTGCTTTTTAAAGTGTTTAATGAATATGATGCAGGTAATGTGCTGATACGGCAGGCTTATCGCGAAGTATTGGATCAGCAGATGGAAGAAGTCCGTTTACGCAATATGCTGGAACGGATACAGCAATCCCATATCGTTATCACTTTCCCCTCTCAGCTTACCCCTTTCTGTTTTCCCATTAAAGTGGATAGCTTAAGGGAGAGTCTGACCTCCGAAAAATTAGAAGACCGGGTGCGTAAAATGCAGCAGCAATTAGATTGATATTTAAACCAGTCCCTGGGCCAGCATGGAATCGGCAATCTTAACGAAGCCGCCTATATTGGCGCCTTTTTCGTAATTAATATGCCCGTTTTCTTCTTTGCCGTATTTTACGCATATCCTGTGGATCTGTTTCATAATATCCTTCAGCTTATTATCTACCTCGTCTCTTGTCCATGAAAAGCGGAGTGAATTTTGCGACATTTCCAGTCCTGATACCGCTACGCCACCTGCATTGGCGGCTTTACCCGGGGCGTAAAAAACATGCGCCTGGTTAAAGGCGGCCACCGCTTCCGGTGTGCAGGGCATATTGGCGCCTTCTGCCACACAAAAGCAGCCGTTTTCTATGAGTGCAATGGCATCATCCCCGTTCAGCTCATTTTGAGTAGCGTTGGGCAGGGCAATATCACATTTAATTTTCCAGGGGCGTTCCCCTTTAAAGTAGCCGCAATTGAATTCGGCTGCGTATTCACTGATCCTGCCCCGCTGGTTATCTTTGAGGGTTTTAATAAACTGCAGTCGTTCCAGGTCAATGCCATCGGGGTCGTATATAAATCCATCCGAATCCGACATGGTAAGTACTTTAGCTCCTTTGGCAATGCACTTTTCGGCAGCATACTGGGCTACGTTACCGGAACCGGAAATAGTAATTTTTTTACCTACCAGTGTATCGCCGCGGGTTTTTAAAATTTCTTCCACGAAATACACCAACCCGTAGCCGGTGGCTTCAGGGCGTATCAGGCTGCCGCCCCATTCGTATCCTTTGCCGGTTAGCACGCCGCTGAACTCTCCTTTAATACGCTTATACTGTCCGAATAAATAACCAATTTCGCGCTTACCCACGCCAATATCTCCCGCGGGAATGTCTATATCGGCGCCTACATGGCGATACAACTCCGTCATAAAGCTCTGGCAGAATTTCATTACCTCATTATCCGACCTGTTTTTGGGATCAAAATCTGAACCGCCCTTGCCGCCCCCCATAGGTAAGCCGGTAAGACTGTTTTTAAATACCTGTTCAAAAGCGAGGAATTTGAGCACACTCAGTGTTACGGAAGGATGAAAACGAAGTCCGCCCTTATATGGGCCAATGGCGCTGTTCATTTGTATTCTGAAGCCCCTGTTTACCTCCACTTCGCCCTTGTCGTTTAACCACGGTACCCTGAATATGATTACCCGCTCAGGTTCAACAATACGCTCCAGAATTTTATTGTTTCTGTATTTAGGATGCTTGTCAATATAGGGAATCAGCGATTCCGCTACTTCCGCTACCGCTTGTAAAAATTCCGGCTCTGCTATGTTGCGCTGCTGTACTTTTTCTATAAACTGCCTGAGCAAATCATTCATATATTATATAAATATGTAAGTTTTAGGGTATAATATTTCGGAAATTACTGAATTATTCAGTGAAGCATCTTATTAAATTTTTGTAATTCACTTAATTCCACTACGGAAAGGGTTTCGTTATTGTCGTACTTTGCTTTTAAAAACAATACTCTTTTATGTTGCGGATATTTTGCCAGTATGGCTTCCAGCATGCGGCCTGCATTTTCATCTTTAATATAAAGCGGAGCAGGTGGTGGCAGGCTGGATTTATAGCGGGTGGGCTTTTTCTTTATAATTGCCTCTAAAGTGGTAAGTCTGTTTTCGGGAATGGTTGCTATTTTAGCAGCTTTATGGTATAACCCTTCTAATTGTTTTTTACTTAGCCCTCCGCGTTCCTGGTATTGAAACAGTAAACTCCGGATAAAAGAAGAATCGGGACTGGCCTCCAAAACAGCTTTCAGCAAATCGCTCACAATATCTACATCGGGCTTTATTCTGTTCATCATAAAAATCTTATTCAGGGATAAATAAAACAGCGTCTGCTATTACTATACCATCGGCTCCTTCATTGGTTATTTCAACATATCCCTTTTTGCCCGCAGGCAATCTGTAGGCGCCGAGATCAATCCATCCACCCGAGGTTTGTCCTTCTACTTTCAATTCGGCAGAAGATACCGGCACGGATTTTATCGTTTGTCCGTTAAAAATTTTAACCTGTGTGCTGGTGGATGGCTTTTCTGAAGTGGTGAGATAGTAATATATTTTATAACCGCCGGCTTTAACGATCGTTGGTGTAAAGCGAACGGATTGCCGTACACTATTGTCTGCATTCCTTAGTTTGGATGACCCATAAGCGCCCTGGGTTACAGCCTCCCACTTACCATCAATGGTTACATGGGCGGTATCATCATTATCAACTAAAATTTCAGGCGCAGCGCTGTTCATCAGCGGGTTGGCCTGTAATGATTGCTGTAATTTTTTTACATCCACATCCTGTACAGCCTTTCCCGATTGTATAGCCATGCTTGCCGCCACTGCGGCAGATTGGGCAAGCACCATAAAAACAGGCTCCATACGTATGGAGCCATAGGCAATATGGCTGGCAGAAAGGCAAACCGGAACCAGCAGGTTTTTACATTCGCCGGGTTGCGGAATAATAGACCGGTAAGCAACCGGGTAAGGCCCCCCGCCACGCACCTGAACATCTCCTTCATTTTTAACCATACCGTTTACCACTATGCGCTGGCAATTGTGCGAATCCATTGTATAGGCCGCCATCCCCACACCATCTGCCACTGTACGTTTCCCCTCGCAGTTGTCCTGTGTCATTACATAAGCGCCAATCATCCGGCGCGCCTCTCTTATATACATTTGCGGTGTAAAATTCCCGTTATCTGTATATTCATCTTTCGGGTATCCCCATTGCAGCATTTCCTGACGGAGGTGTACGGGCACTCTTTCATCATTTCCCAAAAAGTATAATAAACCTTTTGTGTAGCTTTCATGCGCTTTCGCAATTTTTTGCCTCGTGGTAAAATCCGCTTCAGCATAATCGTAATTCATCCCAATCATATCGGTTGAAAAAGGTCCATTGTTATTGATATCGGTTTTGTGATTAGGCATGAGGTCTATTTTCAAATGCGGGTTCAGGCTGGCAGACTTGTTCTTTTCAATTACCCGCAGCAGCAGCTCGTACTTAGAAGCGTCATAATCATCTGGTTTTGTAATGGGGATACTGTTGGCAGGCTCGTTGGTGAGGCAAAGCCTGTAATTATATGCCTGCACTTTACTGTCGCCTGTTCCCCGCTCTGCCAGTGCTTTCCCGCTAATACCCCACAATAAGCCGCTTTTCGGATCACCGGGTATAACGTATGGGTCTATATCATCGGGGAACTGATGTTTATCCATCAGTTGTACGCCATTATAGGTTTCGTTGTAAACACTGTTGGCTTCGCGGCCTACTATATAAGATACGCCGGCTTTCGCCATAAGGTCGCCTTCATAAGAGCAATCAATGAACATGCGGGCTTTGATGGTTTGATCGGCTTGTTTACCATTGGGGCCTGTGTATCTTAGTGTTATTTCGCGGATATGTGCCGTTTCTTTTTTTACGGTAATCACTTCATGTTCGTACAATACATTCACTTTTGCGGCTGTGATATACTGCATTAAAGTTGCTTTGGCTACATGAGGCTCAAATATCCATTGTTCAAATTTGCCATAATGCTTACCCACCCGACGGTAAAAATCTCTTGAAATGCCGGACACCACATACTTATTTCCTATATCCGTATAGCCTAACCCACCCGATGTTAATCCGCCGATATGCTTCCCTGCCTCAATCAGTATTACCGACCGCCCCATTTGTTTGGCGGTATATGCAGCTACAACACCCGCCGCCGTACCTCCATAAACACATATATCTGCTGTTTGAACATTTTTTTGCGCGAATACCATACTGCCACACAGGCAAAATAAAATAAAAAGCGGCATGTTACTTTTTATCAGCATAATTTGAAGGAATTGAATACTATAATTTGTAGTAGCCGGCATCTCCGGCCAACAGGAGCACGTAAGATACTATAAATACTCAAAACCAGGCTATGCAAAAAGCATTAGCAATACTAATTAATTTAGTATTTTATGCTATATTTGCTATATGCAGGATATTTCAATAGCAGCAAATGCAAAAAATACATTATTTAAAGATGTTCCGGAAAGAAGGAGCTTTAAAGCAATTATAGATTGCAATAGTTTTTATTGTTCCTGCGAGCGGTTATTCAGACCTGATTTGAAATATAAGCCCGTTGTGGTGCTCAGTAATAACGATGGCTGTATTGTTTCACGCAGCGATGAAGCTAAGGAGATAGGAGTGAAAATGGCAGGCCCTTATTTTGAGGCCAAATCCCTGATACAGCAGCATGATGTGGCAGTGTTTTCTTCTAATTATAATTTATACGGCGACCTGAGCTGGCGCGTGATGGAAACATTAAGGATATTGTTAGGGGCATCCCGTGTGGAAGTATATTCGGTAGATGAGGCATTTGTAGATTTGCCGGAGATGGAGCAAAAAGAAGTGCAGGATTACGCATTGTATATCCGGCATACCGTTGAGCAATGGACGGGGGTTTCCGTTTCGGTAGGCGTTGGCCCAAGCAAAACCCTGGCTAAAGCAGCTAATTATATGGCTAAGGAGGATAAGCGGGTTTCCGGGTGCGTAAAAGTATTGCTCTCGCCGGAGCAGCAGATGCAGGCACTGCAATCCATACGGGTCAACAATCTCTGGGGCGTGGGCAGCGCCTATGCCGGCAAGCTCATTAATATGGGTATTACCAGTGCATGGGAACTACGTAACATGTCTGCTCAGTGGGCTTATAAAAACCTCGGTGGTGTAACGGGTGTGCGGTTAATAAAGGAATTACGCGGGGAACAGTGTATAAGCATAAAAGATCCGCTGATAACGAAAAAGATGATTGCCACCACCCGCATGTTTGGTTCTCCTGTAAATAATATCGGTGATATCAAAGAAGCCGTTGCTACCTATACTTCCCGCGCAGCCGAAAAATTGCGCCGCCAGCACAGTGCGGCCAATACGGTTAGCGTATTTATTGTTTCCAAAGAACAGGGTCATTCCGTTGATTTCCACCACGGCCCAACCATAAGCACCTATACCATATTACCTGCCGCCACATCCATTACCCATGAACTGATAAAGCCCGCGGTTCACATGGTGGATCAATTATACGAGGAAGGGAAATCATATAAAAAAGCAGGTGTGATGCTTAGCGGCTTGGTTCCTGACACGGCTATCCAGGGCAACCTGTTTGTGCCGGAAGCGCAGAACCGTAACCGTTATCTTATGGATACGATGGATAATATCAACTTCAGTATGCGGGATGATATGCTGAGGTTTGCCGCTGCGGGAACCCAAAAGAACTGGAAGATGCGCCAGGAACTGCGTAGCCACCGCTATACTACCCGCTGGGAAGAAATGTTTGAGGTGAAGTAAAATTTGTAGTATTGCTTTTTTATTATGAGCCTTCGTACATTCCTGCAGCGCATACTTAAAAAGCCGGTAGCAACATTAGCCAACAGGTTTTCTTCCCGCCCCAACAGGCAAAAGGTGCATGATGCGCTTACCAGACTGTATATGCAGATCAGGAAAAAACCCGGTAAAAAAGGAATGGTCATTGATTTAAATGCATCACCTCAAAAGATCATTATCTTCTCTGATCTTCATAAAGGCAATAAAAAGCGTTCTGATGATTTTGCCCCCGCGGAGCAAAACTATATTGCCGCGTTACATTATTATAACACAAAGGGATATACTTTGATTGTGCTGGGAGACAGTGAAGAACTTTGGAAGTTTAACCTGTTCACTGTAAAAAAGCACAATCATGCTTCCTTTGAGCTGGAAAAGCTGTTTCAGCAAAGAAAAGCGCTGATCAAGGTTTTTGGCAATCACGATGTGTTCTGGAATAACGATCCTTTTGCACCGTTGCAGCTTATCAGCATTTACGGTGAGCCGGTGCATATGTATGAGGGCGTATTGCTGAAGTATAATACAGGGGAAAAGGCAATAGATATTTTTTTAACACACGGGCACCAGGGCGATGGGCAAAGCGATGGCAATAAGTTCAGCGCCTGGTTCGTAGCTAAGATATGGGCCCCATTGCAGGCGTATTTAGATCTGAACATCAATACGCCCGCTTTTAATGATATCCGCAAAACGGAGCATAACCAGTTTATGTATGAATGGAGTTCGGAGCAAAAAGACCTCATACTCATTACAGGGCATACGCATCAGCCCGTATTTGAATCCATGACGCACCTGGAGCGTTTATACAAACAACTGCTGATTGCCCGTCAAAAGGGAGATGAGCATGCGATTAATCATTTACAGGATGAAATTGCTTTTCGCCGGCAGGAATATGATCATGTGTCGGAAGATTACCTGCATCTGAAACCCTCCTATTTCAACAGTGGTTGCTGCTGCTTCAGTGACGGCGACATTACCGGGATAGAAATAGAAGCGGGCGAAATAAGGCTGATAAAATGGAAAATGGAAGATACCGCAGCTCAAAGAACCATACTGGAACATGCCGCATTGAAAGATATGGGCTAACCCGCCGTTTGTACCCGCACCTTCTTAAACCCTAACCCCCGTAGGAAATTTTCAATAAGCACAATGCTCCGGGCATTGGCCCTGGTGAGTATACCCTGCTCAACCGATCTTTCTATCATTTTTGTTCTGGCTTTTATTTTAACTGCCGTAACGGCTTCGCTGCTCCATTCGCCGGTTTCACTAAAAGTTTCAAAGTCTGCCGGGTTCATGATCGCATCCAGTATTTCCGCCGCCGGCAGTATTATGGAAACAGAATCGCCCTCAGCAAAAACAGATTGCTCATTTAATTTTCTAAGGTCAACACCTGCAATGATCTTTCCTTTTCCAATGAGCACAAGGCGCTTCCCGGTAACCGGTAAATTACCAAAACCCGAAAGATCCGGAAGTAAGGTTTCTATCGGGGATTTCATCTTCATAACAACAGAATCTGCAACTACTTCATCAAAAGCTGTGATGGTGCATAGCTGGGCCAGTTCGTTGATTTCCTTAATCAGTATAGGTGTATTTTCTATAGTAACGGGCTGCGCCTTAAATATGCTTTTAAATGAGGGCAGCCATTTCATATTCAGTAAGGTGAGCACCACCAGTACCAGGGCGATAAGAAAAACATACCTGATCCATCTCTTTCGCATGATCAATTGAGTTTAACGGGGGCATTTTCAAATTGAATAATAATTTTTTCATATCCCATGTTGCGCAGGAAATGGCTAACAAATAAACTGGCATTGGTTTCTGCGGTCTGCAGCACACCCAATGCGTCTGCAGCGTTGCCAATCTGCTCTTGTGCCTGTGCTGCCAGCATATCTCTTTCCTGTGTTGAAAAGCTGCTTCTGAAAGCACCTGTTTCTTCATAAGCCACCCGAATGTTTTCGGGTTTTATATTAACAGAAAATAAAGTGGCATGCGGCAACATTAGGGTAACTTCCTTACCGTTTATCTGAATATGCTTTGCGGTAATAGCCGAAAAATCAATACCCGCTTTAAGGGTAGCTTCACAGGTCATTAATATTTTCCGGTCGCCAATTTTATACCAGGTTTTATCATCGCTGGCCTTGATGATCTTGTTTACCACGTATTCAACGGTAACCAGCTCATTGATCTCTTTTAAAGCCAGTATGTCCTGCTCTTTTTTATACGAGCCTGCCTGGCAGCTCACCATTATGCAGAGCAGGAAATAAATGATTTTTTTGAACATATTGCAATTTACGCATCCTGTGTCATCTGTAAGAAACTGTCTAAAAATGATTGCTGTTACGCATACCCAATAAAATCTGCGCATCTGCGGCAAAAGATTAAATGTATTATTTAAAGCGTAATGGCAGACACATGCCAAGTTTTATATTTGTTATGGGTGCTGATACAATTGATACCATAAAAATTTTATCAATGGAGCTTTCAGTGGTAATCGTTAATTTTCATCCGAAATTATACTATGAAGAAATATGCGGTAATAGTAGCAGGGGGTAGCGGAACGAGAATGGGAGGACTTGTTCCCAAGCAGTTTTTACAGCTAAAGGGAAGGCCGGTGGTATGGCATACGCTGGAAACATTTCTGCGCGCCTTTGAAGACCTGAAGATCATACTGGTGGTGCCGGCTAATTTTGAACAGGAAGGTGATGCGCTCATCCGGCAAACAACCGCGCCATGGCGTATTCAAATGGTTGCGGGTGGCGCAACGCGTTTTCATTCTGTGCAAAACGGGCTACAAAAGATAGAGGAAGAATCGGTTGTTTTTGTGCACGATGGCGTAAGATGCCTGGTTACTGAAAAGCTGATCCGGCGTTGTTATAACCAGGCGCTTGAGAAAGGAAGCGCTATTCCCGCGGTAGCGGTAAGCGACAGCATAAGAATGATGGAAGGGGATAGCACCAGGGCGATAGACAGAAGCCGGCTGCTTGCTGTTCAAACACCTCAAACCTTCAGGAGTGAAATTATTTTGCCGGCATTTGAGCAGCCCTATAGCGAAACTTTTACCGATGAAGCCACGGTAGCAGAAGCCGCGGGATATGAAGTGTTTATGATAGAGGGAGAGAAGGAAAATATTAAGATCACGCTGCCCGCTGACCTGGTAATAGCAGAGCAGTTGTTTACAACCAGAAACCACAAACTATAAATCACAAATAAAAAGCCCAAGGCCGGAAATTCTAAATCCGAAGGGAATGCGATCTCAGATTTTTAATTTCAAATCTCAAATCCTGCATGATTGAAAGACTTACCACAGCGGTTCAAAAATTTATTTTCTGCTATACCATTACAGCGGGTCTGCCTTCTTTTATACGGTTACTGATCAATACAAAAAAATATCGTTATGCTAAAAGCAGTACCAGGTATTCCTCCATTCCTGTTCCTTATCATTTACGGTTGAATGGGAAAAGAAAAACTATTTTTTTAAGGACCTATACCGGGGATATTGAGATATTCTATGAAGTGTTCTGGAAAAAAGTATACCATCTCCCCCGGCAATATAAATTGAAGCCTGAAATCGTTGTGGATCTCGGGGCAAATACAGGTATGGCATCTTTATTTTTTTCTGTGTATTATTCCACACCAGGGATATATTCCGTGGAAGCAGATAAACATAACGTGGATATACTTTTAAGCAATCTTTCCGCTGAAGTATCTGCAGGCTCTGTTAACGTAATGCACGCGGCTATTTACAATGAAGATACTACGGTATATATGCAGGTGAAGGAAAAGGCATATAATACTGCCATTGCCCGGGAAGTAACAGGTATGCCTGTACGTGCTATATGCATGGATACGTTATATGCTATGTTTAAGCTCGATAAAATAGACCTTCTTAAAATAGATATTGAAGGGAGCGAAGAGGCGCTTTTTTCTGAAAATACCGGGTGGCTTGATAAAGTTAACATGATTGTTATGGAAATTCACGCTGTTTCGTACCGGAGCACGTGTGAAGCTATATTACGTAACAATGGGTTTGTTATTGATGAGCCGGGTAAAATCACTTCTTCTTCAAATTTATTGTGGGCAAGAAAGCCAACGGTAATGCAATAGCTATTTCTTGAAAAATTTCACCGGAAATGGCAAACGGTTCATTCTCACATGCCAGTAATAAACAGGGGTTGAGCCAAACTGCCGGTTAAAAAAAGCAATGCCGGAAATATCGGATCCTTCAAAACGAAAGGTTTTATTTGTGCCTGCATGATCCTGTATGGCGGCATCGGTGAGCAGGTAAAACGCACCCATTGATTTTCCCTTCGCGGTACTTCCTCCTACCAGTGAGTACACGAAGCTGTTGTCGTAAAGCACAATGTAAAATGCCACAGCTTCACCCTCCGGCGTATGTGCGGTATAGGTTTTAAGATGATGCTTCCCGGCTGCAATATTACAGCAGGCCAGGAGTGCATGGTAGTCTTTCGCTGTAATGCCGGGATGTTCCGTGTGATATGTTTTCCGGTATAAAGTAATAATATCCTCGGGGGTATCATTGCGTATGATTACCAGGTTATGTTTATGCGACTTTTCTAATGAGCGTTTTGCGAGCCTGCTGTATTGGCTGGTTAAAGCGGAGGTGGTCTTTTTTAAATCCAAAAATAGGTTTAGCCGTTTGTGAACATTGAGCGCGGCAACAGGGTTCGGTTCAGTTAAATTATGGGTTTCGTTGATATCAATATCCCAAAAGGTAAATTTGGGCGGAACGGCCCGTAAAAAATCAGCTATGCTAACAGCCTGTGAATTAGCGAAAAGGCCCAGCGATGCCGTAAAAAAGGGTTGGTACAGGTAATAAAATCCATACTTTTTTCTCCAGGTAAGCGGCATTACCGCTTCATAATCGTTTAATACCAGTGCGTCCCAGTTATCCGCCATATTGTCTAAATACCACGAACGGGCATAGATTAATCCGTTACCAGCCCCCGCAATACATTGATCCCATTTTACAATGTCAATTTCATTTCTTTTCAGGTATTGAATGGCGGTAGTCATGAACAGGATTGCTTAAAAAGGAATAAGCGGACTGATCTTTTTAAAATTAATGTTTTGAATGTCTATGCTGAATGCTATGCGCTGCCAGAAATTATTGCCGGGTGTTGATCTGAAGTAATCGTGGTATACTTTGCTGTACAACAACGGCACATAAACATTTAAGATGTCTTTGCATAAAGACAATTGCAGCCCTGCATCAAATAATATTTTCGGTTGTTCTGATCCGCTTGCCCATCCTCCATTATACGTTCCCATGTCTAGAAATAGTTTTACAGGGATGTTGTGATGAATTGTGGAAGTAAAATTAAGCGCCATCAGCCAATCATCCGTTTTGCCTACTTTATTGCTCAGCAAATCTGTTCGTACTTTAAATCCGCCGTCTCTCATCATTACCTGTTGGGAAAAGAAGCCGTTGTATTCGTTGCGGCCCATAAAGTAATTACTGTAGGTGTAGTCTTCATAGCCCTTAGGCGCGCTCATGTTAAGATGATAGGAGTCTGTATCAAATCGCTTGCGGGATGTTTTATCCCCCTTGTAAAAAAATTTTCCCGCAAACCAGCGGGCATTTAGTCCTCCCCCTTTGGGGTAATTAAAAAAATAATTTCCCGTATAGGCAATTCTCCCAAAATCTTTCGAAAGCTCAAACTGTAATGTATAACCGTAAGGGTATAAGGCCCGGCTGTTTTCCGTTACAAAACGCAGTTGCCCAATGGTGCTGGAATGGGCATTAACGGAGTACAGGCTCTTCTGTAAAACGGAATCCCATGAAAACTGCAGGGCGTCTGTATGAATAAAATGCGTTTTCAACTGCACAAAACGGCTAAGCCGGCTGAGCGGATCCTTATTCCGGAAAGTGAACCGGATCTGCGGGCTGAGCTTTCCATACCGCATAGGAGTGGTATGGTTATCTTCGTCTGTAAAAGCATCTCGCGAAAACCGTGCAGCGCTTAAGCCTGCTTCAATGTTATCAAAAATATTTTCCGGGTACCAGGTATAGGTTGCCCGCCCAATGCCATTGAACTGTTTACTGCCTGTAGCATATAGTGGTACCGTAATAAAGCGGAACCGGGTAAACGGAAGCGAATAGTTGTGAATAACAGCTCCTGCCATCAGTTTATCGTAGTAGTTAAAACCCAGGGCAGGAGCTATACCTATATAGCGATATTTTTGATCACCTGCTTTCCCTATCCAGGCAAGCCGCGTTTTCTTAGGAGCCGCTGCTAACAGGCTTCCCGTGGTGTTCAGCAAATGGAAAATACTATCCATATTCTTTCCGCTTACCGATGAAACTACCTTCCTGAAATCTTCGGGATAAGGATGTTTGAACTGCCATTGATGGTAATAAACATGCATACAGGAATCAAATAATTCCTTTCCCAGAAAAGATTCTAATAGCTGCATCCATTGCGCCGCTTTATAATAAGCAGATAAGTAATAATTAGCCGGAGAAAATGCAGGAGCAGGCAGCCCCGCCGGCTGGTCTTTTTTTACGGCAGCCACCGATTCAAATGCAATTTTTTCAAATGCAGATGTAGTGAATGGTGCGAAATTGGTTTTTTCTTCACCGGCTGTATATCTTTTTTCGTAAAAAATATTCATGCCTGCGGCCATCCAGGGGTGCTCCCGGCCGTTGGAAGCCAGTATGCCGTAAAACCAGTTTTGTCCAGCACCATGAGCGATGTGCCGTTCTGCCAACTCCCCTTTTTTGGGAACCGAAAGCGCTGTAATGGCAGGATATCCCCCCTCCATAGCAGGCGGAACTTCCGCAATGCTTAAGGTAGTAAAAGGGTATGTGCCCACTGAAGCGGAGTAAAACCGAAGCGCTTTTTTCGTATGTGCTATGCTGTTATTCCATTGCTTTTGCGCGGCAGGGGTATAGAAGGTATACACGTCAATGATTTTTCCGGATGGCAAAGCACAGGTATCATAATTTACGATGAATCTTTTGTCGGCAAACCAGGCAAAGTCCTGTACGTTATTTTGTTTGAAATGAAGTGTTTTGGTTGCAGCGGCAGAGGGAGGAAATGTCTCGCGGATCGTTTTATAGGAGCCGCCTTTTATCTTCTTTCTGTACCGGGTTGCTTTCCAGGTATATGAAGCGCGTGTTTTCAGCCATGCTTTCTCGTTTTCGTTTTGTAATTCACCTGTTGCGGCTACCACGTAATTTTCGGGAAGGGTAATGGTTACGTCGAAGTTGCCCGGTTCGCTGTAAGGCGGTCCCTGCTGCAGGTAAGGCATGGGGTGCCATCCTTTGCTGTCGTACACCGCTGGTTTGGGATACCATTGCGTTACCTGGTACGATTGACCTGTGTGCCCGCTCCGTGAAAAACGATCAGGGAGCTGTATATGAAACGGAGTGGTGATTGTAATTTGCTCACCGGGTAAAAGCGGGGCAGGCAATATCACGCTTATGATATCCAAATGAAGGGGGTGATCCGTTATGGTTGCCCGCACATCATTCACCCTGAAGTCGAGCTGGTTGATATAGCCCTTTTGTTCGGGCAATGAAAAGTAAAGCCGGGTATCGCCATTTTGCAGCATTTGCTCACTAAAAGCCGTCTGGTCGTTTTTAAAGGCATTTGGCCATAAATGAAACCAGATATACTGTAAGGTATCCGGTGACTGATTGCGGTAAAGTATTTTGATAAAACCATCGAGGGTATGTTCCTTGTCATTAAGGGAAACATTGATGGAATAATCCATCTGTTGCTGCCAGTAGCTTTGTTGCGCGGAACCCGCGGCTATAAAACCATTGATGACGATGAGCAACAGAAACTTTTTCACGAATGTGACCGGTTTTTTCAAAAATAATGGAAATCAATAACAAAGTTCTTTTTTAAACCTGCTTCCGCTATCGTCCTTTTCCCTTTAAAATAATACGCAGGGTGTGCACGAGTATTTTAAAATTAAGTGCAAGGGAAATATTTTCAATATATACGAGGTCATACTGCATCCGCTCAATCATTTCATCCACGTTTTCGGCATAGCCAAATTTTACCATACCCCAACTGGTGATGCCGGGCTTTACTTTCAGCAAATATTTAAAATAAGGTGTTTTTGCATTGATCTGCCCAATGTAAAATTGTCTTTCCGGCCGCGGCCCCACCAGGCTCATTTCTCCTTTTATTACATTCCAGAACTGGGGTAATTCGTCAATGCGCCATTTGCGCATGGTTTTGCCCCAGGCGGTAATGCGCGGGTCGCCATGCGATGATAAAGCCGGCCCGTTCTTTTCCGCGTCGGTATACATGGAACGGAACTTGTACATGAAAAACGGACTGCCTTTATAGCCAATCCGTTGCTGTGTAAAGATCACGGAGCCGGAGGAAGAAAATTTTACCCTTATGGCTGCATACAGCATAAGGGGCAACAGTATAATGAGTGCGGTTGCCGAAACCAAAACATCGCTTAGCCGTATAAGGTAGAGCTGCCACTCGGGCATCAGCCCGGTTTTGATATCAATGAGTGGCGCATCCAGTACATTCCTGGTGCGTACAGAGCCGGCAAGAATATCGAGGTTGCTGGGCGTGATCTTTATTTCTATATCTCTTTCACTTATGCGGTTAATGATAGACGTTATTTCATGCGGCAGCGCATGCTCTATGGCAATGATCACCTGGTCGGGCTGTTCCGATTCCAGTATGTCTTCCAGCCCATCCATATCTCCCAGTAAAGGAAGATGATGATCTAAAGCGTTGTGCGGGGCATGAGCGTTGATAAAGCCGCTGAATTTGTAACCCAGGCGGTTCTGGTTTTTTTTGATTTCCTTAAACAGGTAAAGGGCAGTGGGGTTATTGCCCACGATGATGGTATTGAACCATACCCGGCCGTTGAGCAATTGTTTTTTAGCGATATCAAGCAGTATCACCCGGCCGGTCCAGATTAAAACAAGGTGCAGTAAGAACAGGGAGAAGAACGCCTTATAGTAATATGGATAGCTGGCTTCCTTATCATCAAGCACCAGCAGGAAAAAAAGCACCAGGCAGCCTGAAAGCGCGCTGATAAAGGTTACGGTAAATTCCAGGAGGCGCGATTTGGTATATAAGGACTGGTGATAGCTGCCCAGGAGCATGAAGAGCGTCAGCCACCCGCAGGGGATAAAAAAAATGCTCAGTTGTAATTTGGTGTTATATAAAAGTTCCGCTGCAATGTTCAGCTCAAAACCGGTTAAGTGTTTTCGTATAAAAAAAGCGATAGCCCACGCAATTGCCGTGGCGATATAATCACTTACCGCATACCAGGAAGTATTTATTTTATGCTGGTCTTTCATTTGGATATTTACCCCGTTTATCATTTAACGAGGTAATTGGCTGACTGTATTTTTTGCAAAATGTGATGCGCCACATCCATCGCTATTAAGCCGTCTACCTCCGAAACCGCCGTGAGTTTGTTTTGTAATACGGATTGGGTAAACGCTTCCAGTTCTAATAAAATGGCATTCGCTTCCGGAACTGCAGGGTTGGCTATGGCAATTGTTTTTTTGCCCGATGGCGTTTCTATGTCAAACGTAAAGGCGTCTTTGTCTTTGTCATCTTTTAACTTGATGATCTCCGTTTTTTTCTCCAGGAAATCAATGCCTATATACGCGTCTTTCTGAAACAGGCGCATTTTACGCATTTTTTTCATGGATATCCTTGATGAGGTAAGATTGGCCACACAACCGTTGTTAAACTCAATGCGTACATTGGCAATATCGGGTGTATCTGTCATTACCGCTACGCCGCTGGCAGAAATATTTTTTACATCGCTTTTAACTATACTGAGGATGATATCAATATCATGGATCATCAGATCGAGGATTACACTTACTTCCGTGCCGCGCGGGTTGAACTGCGCCAAACGGTGTACTTCTATGAACATAGGATTTAGTTCATATCCTTTTAAGGCCAGGTAAGCCGGGTTAAACCGCTCCACATGTCCAACCTGAACTTTTACATTTGCTTCCTTTGCCAGCTTAACAATTTTATGCGCCTGTTCCATGCTGTCGGCCAAAGGCTTTTCCACAAAAACATGCTTGCTTTTACGGATGGCTTTTTCACACAGTTCATAGTGCAGGGTAGTGGGGGCAATAATATCTACCGCGTCGCAGGCTTCTATTAATTCATCGGGGTCAGTGAACCGGGTTAGCTTATATTGTTTGGAAACGGCTTCCGCCACCTCATCACCGGGGTCGTAAAAGCCTACCAGCTCAGCATCTTTAATTTTCAGCCAGTTACTGATATGAAATTTCCCAAGATGCCCGACGCCGAAAATGCCAATTTTAAGCATGTGTAACGATTTAGGGATCAAAGATAAGATTTGCTGGTTTGTGTAGTAAGATAAGTAAACGGCCTCCTTTCTTTCGTTTATCCGGCACGGAAAAATTTTTACCCTGAACACCTTATGCCTGTCATTGCAGGAACAACTTAATTATCCAAAAGGCGGCCGGTGGCAACAGGGAAGCAGGTAGGCTCATGAATAGGGTATTCCGGCTTTTTTTTTGCTCTTTGAATACAAATAATAGCCGGCAAATGCTGTAGCAGCGATTATGCCTATGCCTGCCAGGTATTTTACAGAATTGTTTTTCAATGAACTGCCTTTTTCATTACCGGTAAGTAAACCCGGAAGTGGTTTTAATGAACCGGCAGGCAATATTTTGTCCGCCCATAGTTTAACAGATACCGGTGCATGGGTTGTAACTATACCCATGCCGCATGCCTGCAGCATGGGTATATCCTCTGTTGTATTGCCAACAAAAACGATATTTTTTTGAGGGATATTGAATTTAACTGTAAGGTGCTTTAGTATAGCGCTTTTATCATACTTTGTGCCGGGCTCATCGGGGTCATTAAAATAATCGGGGAATTCCAGTTCTCCTGTGGCAATGCTTTTTTCCATTTTGAGGCTGTTGGCAAAACAATAATCAAAGCCAAGCTTGTTTTTAATATGGTTGGCCACAATATCAAATCCATCGGAAACCAGTATGCATATATAACCATTTTGCTTCATTTGCAATATGGCTTCCCGCGAATAGGGTACAAAAGAAATGGTATCTGCGATTGCCTGTAACTCAGGCAGGGATCTGCCTTTAAAAAGCGATGCCGTTTTTCTTAATTTTGATTCCTTATCTGTGTAGGTATTATTGAGCTGCATTAAACGATGCTCCATGTTATAGAGCGCAGCGGCTGTATGATTAAAGTCAACGGTGAGAATAATATTGATATCAATTATTATTATTTTTTTTAGCTTCAGGATAGATTCCCTGATAGCGAAATCCATCTCATCGCTGATGGTTTGGATATCAGACAGGGTTTCTAAATTGCTGCCGGAAAATAAAGTAGCTTTCTGTAATATGGTTCTCGAAATTTGCCGCGACATTTTCCCCAATGCTTCAAGCGTTTGCATATCGTTTCTGATGAACCCGATATTTACTTCCTTTATGCGCATTTTTTTTGCAAAAGCATCTATAAGTAAAGCGATATCTACTCCATAGTCGTTTTCGAATTCAATCTCCTGCAAAAAATCTTTCCGGGCGGCGATCATACCACTCAGCGGCTGGGTAAATTTTTCGAGCTCAGGAAAGAAAATGCTTAAAAGCGGTTTTGCAACAAGCTGGGTAACCCTGCCTGCCTGCCTGTCGAAAAATGATTTTACAAAATCAGCTTCCCCGTTTATGATCGGGTCAGACAGAAGGGCTATAATATTTTTGGGATAAGTAAGAATATCTGCATCGAGGTAAACAATGGTATCATAGCGGGCAGCCACCATCCCTTCATGCATGGATATCCCTTTTCCTTTCTTTGAACTGGTAATAACCCTGTCGGCTTCTTTTAATGCTTCGCTCACGGTATTGTCAGTGGAATTATCATCCACCACAATAATTTCCAGCGGCACACTGGTTTGTTTGATGCGCTGAATCACTTTCCTGATCGTAGCTCCTTCGTTCAATGCGGGTATAATTACACTAACCATATTGTTTTCCTCCAAAACAAAAATAACGGAATTTTTCAGCGCCGGAAAATGAGGGGTGTTAATTCAGGAAGATCAAAAGCAATATCCCTTACTCCCGAACCTCTTTATATAGTTTTCGTATATACTTTTACGTTATGTAACAATTTGCCCCGTTTTGTGTTACGTGCCCGGATTGCGGCAATGTAAAAAGGGCCTGCTTCCATTTTGAGCAGGCCCTTTTGCATATTTTAACGTGAGTTTTGGATGTTATTGAACCACATAGAAACAAAGGCAGATAGATTTCACATAGGCATTAGACAACACACTATGTGTTTTTCTTTGTGTACTACGTGTCTATGGTTGTGCCATGCAAGTTCTTTCAAAGATGGAGAAGAGAGTCGTAAAGATTTTCGGC
>NZ_DAOMQT010000030.1:0-56713 GCF_035445465.1 Agriterribacter sp. | reverse complement strand
GGTGAAACTCCCGCTTGCCTACTCGGCGGTAAATACTCAAAAACATAAACAATAATAAACTAATTCTCATTTCCGAATATTCGAAACTCACGTTTTTTCAAACAGATGTTTAATGATACAATCCATAAAATCTAAACTTTCCCTTTGAATTGATCTCGAGCGTTGGAGCGGGAAATTTAAAAGGCTTCAGCAGATAGGTGGCCGCATCAACCGGTGCAATGGAACGTACCCTGAAAAGGTCGGCATCGGGCGATAGCATAAACCTGCGTGTACGTTCAAACTGAGGAACCAGGTTTCCTTTAACAGTATCCGGATTGGAATGCCCGCCAATCATGCCATCCGCTCCATATCCCAATGCAACGGAAGGCCAGTTGGGAAAAGCGGACGAAGCAGGCAGAAATGATTTTACATTAAAAGACAGCCAGTAACTCTGACCGTTATAATCTTTGAGTATACGGGACGCCCACGACTTACCCAATTCGCCCCTGTGGTATTGCGCATAAGGCGAAAAGTGCGCAGAAAATTTCATGGTAACCCGTTGTTCATTCCACCAGCGTTGCTGCGAAGCAAATATGGCAGTGCCCACCAGGTTGGCCAGCATATCGCCTTTGGAAAATCCCCAGTGTGTGGAAAACCCGTCTAAAATTTCAATAACAGTTAATCCGCCAAGCGCAGTGGCAGAGCCAATAATAATAGCGTCATTTTTTTTAACCCCGCACCAGCGCATCATATCGTATTGCAGCACACCTATATTATAGGCAGTAACGGCATGACCTGCCTTATCCATTTGCAGCCACTCCCTGTTATCGTTAAACAAATGAAACCTGCTCCGGGGAAATTTTTTATACCACAAATAATATAATCCAACGCTAACGGCGGTGCTAACAGCTACTTCTGTGATTACAACTTTTTTCAGCCTGTCGGGCCGGTACGTGTCAGAAGGGGGAAGAAAATGCTGGGCATGCGCCGGTTCTATTCCGAGGCATAATACTACAAAAAGAGAAGTTTTAGATATAATACGATTGAATCTGTGCATATCAGAAGATAAACGAAGTAACAAAAAGTTTAGCAGTTATGTCATTGTCCCTTTTTTCCGGCTCAATGCAGAATGTCGTATTTTTGCTGTATGAATTTAGCATACACGCACCTGCTTCCTGCAGATTTCGCTCCATCATCAAGAGTATGGATATACCAGTGCAGCCGGCCATTTACGCTATCTGAAGTATTGCAGGTGGAAGACATGTTGAACAATTTTTCACAACAATGGCATGCGCATGGCGCCGGCGTAAAGAGTTTCGCTACCGTTTTTTTCGGACAGTTCATTATACTGATGGCAGATGAAACCCATACCGAAGTAAGCGGATGCAGCACCGATAGTTCGGTTAGGATGATCAAAGAAATTGAAAAGCAGTTTGAAGTAACTTTATTCGACAGGCAAACATTAGCCTTTGTAGTGAAAGACAAAACACAATTGCTGCCCCTGAGCCAGTTGGCTTATGCCATGCAAAACAACTTCATTACAGCAGATACCCTGTATTTTAACAATACCGTGCAAACCAAAAAAGAGCTGGAAAGCAACTGGCTCATCAGCCTTAAAGATAGCTGGCTTGCCCGTAAACTGGCATTACCACCTGTTATATCCTGAATTATTTTATGATATTCACCATCGAACCTATCTTTATAAAAAATACAGGTAATGATTGTTGAAAAAGACAAAATAGTAAGCATTCAATACAATGCAACCGATGAAACGGGAGCTGTGGTTGACAGTAATACCGAATTTGAGCCCTTAGAATATTTGCACGGGCACGGCAATATTTTGCAAAGCTTGGAAGAAGCCCTTGAGGGTTTACAAATAACCGAAGAAAAAAAGATAACATTAGCTCCGGGAGATGCTTACGGCGATTTTGATCCTGAACTGGTGTTTGAAGTAAGCAGGGAACAATTTCCCGAGGGCGCCGCACAGGTGCAATTGGGCACGATGGTACAGTCGTCGGACGGGCAGGAGCTGTTAGTTACAGATATAGACGGTGATAAAATTGTTTTGGATGGTAACCATCCGCTGGCAGGAAGAACTTTACATTTTAGCGTAACTATAAAAAATATCAGGCAGCCTACTGCTGAAGAATTATCGCACGGGCATGTGCATCATGCGCATTCGCACGATAATAGTTGTGGTGATGGCTGCGGATGTCATTAGTAGTGGTAAGTGATAAGTGGTAAGAAGCGCTACATCATACGCCTGAGCCGGTCTTCTTTTTCCAGCAACTTTTTTAGCAGGTTAATCTGGTTGCAGCCACGAATGAAGTTATGTCCTTCATACCTGGCGCCGTAGTATTCATCATTATTCAGGTGATCTGCTATAAAACGCAGGGCCTGCATATAAACAAGATAACAGGCTGCATCAAAAAAAGCGTTTTTTTCAGATGCGCTGAGTTCGTTTTCCATTCCTTCTATGTAACCCTGAACGATGGCTTTATAATATTCTTCCCTGATCTTAATCTTCGAAAAATCGTTTTCTTCCTCACTTACGGGCGAAAGACAGGTGCGCATCATATCGCCCACATCACTGATAAAATACCCCGGCATTACCGTATCCAGGTCTATTACACAAACCCCTTTATCCTGCTCATCAAACAAAACATTACTGATCTTGGTATCATGATGCGTAACCCTTAACCTGAAACCGGGGTTTTGTTTCATCGCGTCAAAGCTTTTTACAATATAGTCATGCTCCTTCAGCCAGCTGATTTCTTTCTCAGCATTTGCAATACGTGTAGCATTGCCCGTTTGCAGCGATTGAAGAAATTGATGATAGCGAAGACTCAGGTTATGAAAATCCGGAATGGTAACTTTTAATTCATCTACCGGGAAACCTTCCAGTAAATGGGTAAACCGCCCGAATTGCTTTGCGGCTTCAAAAGCCTGTTGGGGCGTTTGAACCACATCAACCGTATGCGATCTTTTTACAAAAGGCACCAGCCGGAAATACCCTTCCCCCTCCATAAAATAAATATCGGCGCCGCTTGTAGTATGCAGGGTTCTTACAAAAAAATAATCAGGATGATGCGCTGCAAGATAAGAGCCGATGATACGGATATTGTGTGCTATATCCTCCGGCGATTTAAATACATGATGGTTAATGCGCTGCAATATGTACGAAGTATCATTATCATGCCGGCTAACCTTCCATGTATTATTGATCAATCCTGATCCGAAGGACTTCACCTCCAACGTGGAAAAGTCCAAACCGTATGTTTGTAATACCTGTTGTAACATTTGACTGAAATCGGTTAAAGGTAGAAGAAAAACAAACCATACTGTTTATTTTGTATCCTAATCTCTAAATTTCACACAAACGTTTCCGTAAATTTAAATACCGTAAATACAGTTATGAATATAAGAGATGCCATTCTTGAAGAACATTCAAAGTCCCAGTGTGTCAAAATAGTAGCTTATATTGGCAACAGCCAGGAACGTTTTGATGAACTGGCAGCACTTTTCTTATATGATACATACCGCGTGGCGCAAAGAGCCGCATGGCCATTAAGCTATTGCGTGGCAGCCCATCCCGGCCTGATAAAAAAACATTTAAAAAAGATCATTCACAACCTGAAAAAGCCCGGCATTCACAATGCTGTAAAAAGAAATACCGTGAGGCTGTTGCAGGAAATTGACATTCCCAAACCGCTCCACGGTGAGGTAATGGCAACCTGCTTCGCGTATGTTGCCGACCCTAAGGAAGCCGTTGCAGTAAAAGCTTTCTCCCTGGGTGTACTGGGTCGCCTTGCCAGGCAATACCCCGCAATAATACCCGAAATAAAACTGCTTATAGAAGAACAGCTGCCTCACCAAACAGCAGCATTTGCCAGCAGGGCAAAAAGCATATTAAAGGAGATGAAGGAAAAGCACTAAATAGCAAAAAACAAGAACCAAATAAAATTCAAATCCGAATACTTAAAATTCGAAATCCGAAAGAATGCAAAGCACCAGAACTGGCTGTCGGCGGTCAGCTTTCAGCTATGAGTAATATATATGAGGAGTGTCCGGTCTGTTGTTAGTAATATTCTACTGATCTGACACTTACACTTCATTCCTCACACCCTATACCCTATACCTCACTACCTTATACCTTATACCCTATACCCTATACCTCACTACCTTATACCCTAATACAACACCCTTACTTTAATCGTTTCTTTAATGCTCTTCAGCAGCTCCATCGCTTCTTTAGAAAGATTTTTGTTTACATCTAATACCACGTACCCAATTGCATCATTGGTTTTAAGATACTGGGCTAATATGTTAATGTGGTGAGAAGACAACTGCGTGTTGATCTGCGACAGCACCCCGGGCACATTTTTATGAATATGCAGGATCCTGTGCGCTCCTTCCTGCAACGGCAATGCCAGTTCAGGTACGGTATGCGACCCCGTGGTAATGCCTGTTTCCAAGAAATTGATCAGCTTCAGGCTTACATCTTCGCCAATATTGGTCTGCGCCTCTTCTGTAGACCCGCCTATATGCGGCGTAAGGATAACGTTAGGCAGCTTTTGCAGCGGTGTATGAAAAGCATCACCGTTTTTTTCAGGCTCTACCGGGTACACGTCAATGGCCGCACCCGAAAGCTGCCCGTTTTGCAAAGCCAGGGCCAACGCATCCAGGTCTACCACCTGCCCGCGTGCATAGTTAATAAGAATAGCTCCCTTTTTAAAATGCTTAAATACACCCGCACTAATAAGATTTTTAGTTTGCGCAGTTTCGGGTACATGCAGGGTTACAATGTCGGCTTCCTGTAAAACGTCTTTCATGCTCTTCCGCGCCTGGGCATTGCCCAAAGGAAGGCGGGTAACGATATCATAAAAAATAACCTTCATCCCCAGGGCTTCCGCCAGCACACTTACCTGGGCGCCGATATTTCCATACCCAATAATACCCAATGTTTTACCCCGCAGCTCATAACTTCCTTTCGATTCTTTCAGCCATATGCCCTCATGCGCAGCTTTGTTTTTATCGGGAATGCGGCGTATAAGCATAACCGAAAGCCCTATAACCAGTTCGGCCACCGACCGGGTATTGGAATAAGGGGCATTAAATACGGATACGCCGTTAGCTGTAGCCTGGCTAAGGTTAACCTGGTTTACACCAATACAAAAACAGCCAATGGCCTGCAGCTTGCCCGCGGCATTCAATACGGCAGGGGTTATTTGCGATTTGGAACGAATGCCCAGTAAATGGGCATCCTTAACTTCCTTAATGAGCTCTTTTTCGGGTAAGGCCCCGGCTATTTTTTTTATTGAAGTATATCCTGCTTTTTTAAAATTTTGTACTGCCTGCTCACTAATATTTTCCAGCAATAAAATGTTAATCTTTTCTTTGGGATAACTGGTCCGTTTTTTGTCGCTCATGGATTATATTTGTAAAATTGCAGCGCGAAAATAATAAGTAATTGCCTTTCAACGTTCTTTTCTGACCATATCCAGATGAAAAATTTTATTTTCTATACTTTACTGATCTCCTTTTTTGCTCCTGGTTGCTATTATTCTACCATCAAAAAAAACAAGCCTGCGGCCTCCCCGGCAAATGACTCCGTGGTGCACCAGCCTGCCATTTCGGAAGCGGAATTTAAACGTTATTACAACGCTTCAGAACAGTTTTACGAGCATATACTGGAGAGAAGCCAGTTTAGCGGCGAATTTCTTGTGGCCAAAAAAGGAGAGATCATTTTTGAAAGATATGCCGGCTACAGCAACATCAGCACCAAAGATTCGCTGAATGCGAACAGTGCGCTGCACCTGGCTTCTGTTTCTAAAACCTTTACGGCAATGGCCGTATTAAAACTGTGGGAGGAGGGAAAATTAAGCATTAGCGATGAAGCATCGGTTTACCTGCCCGGCTTTCCTTATGAAGGCGTTACCGTAAAAACCTTATTAAATCACAGAAGCGGTTTGCCTAATTATGTTCATGTAATGGAACAATTAGGCTGGAACAGGAAAAAAATCGTATATAATGCAGATGTATTGCAATTCCTCGTCACCAATAAAAGTAAATTGCAGGTAGCCCGCCCCAACAGGTCATTTCATTATTGCAACACCAATTATGCTTTGCTGGCACTTATTATAGAAAAGGTGAGCGGACTGCCTTATCCCCAGTTCATTTACGAAAACTTTTTCGCGCCGCTGGGCATGACCAACAGTTATGTATTCACCATGTCGGATTCGTTAAAAGCGCTTCCCTCCTACAATTATAAAAATAAACAGGAGGCATTTACCTTTTTAGATGCGGTATATGGCGATAAAAATATTTACAGCACGGTACGCGATTTATTGAAATGGGAAACGGCCCTAAGCTATGGCAATATGTTCAAACAATCTACGCTGGATTCGGCTTATGCAGGATACAGCTATGAGAAAAAGGGTATAAAAAACTACGGGCTGGGCTGGAGGATGCTGGAATACCCCAACGAGGAAAAAATCATTTACCATAACGGGTGGTGGCATGGCAATAACACGGTTTTTGCCCGCATCATTAAGGATTCCGCCACTATCATCATCCTGGGCAATAAATACAACCGTAATATCTACCAGGCAAAAAAGCTTTTCCCTGCTTTCGGCGATTATGCCACGGAAGAAGATACGGAGGAGTAAAGAGGGTTACAAGTTGCAGGGTACAAGGCAGGAACCCCTGAAACCTGTACCCTGAAACCTGTAACCATTCACTGATCTTACCGGCTTTCATTTCGCCTCCTTAAATACCTTAATTTTACTGCTCCAAGTAACGTTCATGAAGCTATTCTCCGCTACACAAATCAAAGCATGGGATCAATATACCATACAACATGAACCGGTAACTTCCATCGAACTGATGGAAAGAGCAGCCATGCGTTGCCGTGACTGGATAGCGGCCAATATGCCGGCTAAAAAAAATTATATGGTTTTTTGCGGCCCCGGCAATAATGGTGGCGACGGATTAGCCATAGCCCGGCTGCTTATTCAAAAAGAAAATACCGTTCAGGTATTTATACTGGGAAATACAGGGATCAACTCCGGCGATTTTCTTACTAACTTAGAAAAGCTGCAGGCATCTACAACCCGGATAGAACTGCTCGAAAAGGAAGGCGTATTTCCTGTCATTTCCCCATCCGACATAGTTATAGACGCATTGTTTGGTTACGGGCTTAACCGCCCGCTGGAAGGCTTGTCCGGAGCATTGGTTACCCATATGAATCATTCCGGGGCGCCTGTTATCGCAATTGATATGCCCAGCGGGCTTTTTGCGGACAAAAGCTCACGGGGAAATACCGTTATCCGCGCCACATTTACATTAACATTCCAGGTAATGAAGCTGGCTTTGCTATTACCTGAAAACGCTGCTTATACCGGTACTGTTCAGTTAATGGATATCGGGCTGCATCAGCAATACTACACCGGTACACCTGCTGATTTTGAAATTATTGAAGCAGCAACCATCCGTTCCTACATTCAACCCCGTAAAAGGTTTTCACACAAAGGAACATACGGGAGCGCAGCGCTTATTGCCGGCAGCTACGGTATGATGGGCGCTGCTGTGCTTGGCGCAAAGGCCTGTATGCGCAGCGGAGCAGGTAAGCTTACCTGTTATATCCCGGCCTGCGGTTATACCATTTTGCAAACCGCTGTTCCAGAAGCGATGTGCGTAACCGGCACAAATGAAAAACAGCATACTTCCTTAACGCTGGAAGGCACATACGATGCTTATGCTGTAGGGCCGGGAATGGGGCCATATAAATCAGGAAGCGATGTGCTGGAAACCCTGTTAGACAAAAAACCTCAGCGCCTGATCATTGATGCCGATGGACTTAACCTGTTATCGGCTACCCCTGAGCTGTATTCCAAAATACCTGCGCATACTATACTCACTCCTCACCCCAAAGAATTTGAAAAGCTGTTTGGACCCTCCGCCAATGATTTTGAACGGCTTCAGCTTGCGCTGGAAAAAGCTAAAGCGTTACAGGTATATATTATACTAAAAGGAAACTACTCCTTCATTGCCACACCAGGCGGAAAAGGTTATTTTAATTCTACCGGTAACCCCGGTATGGCTACGGCGGGAAGCGGCGACGTGCTTACAGGAATATTATTAGGACTGTATGCACAAAACAGTAATGCGGAACAGGTTATTTTAACCGGCGTATACCTGCACGGATTGGCGGGAGATATAGCCGCTCAGCAGCAAACGGAAGAATCCCTCGTGGCCGGAGACATTATTGAACAGATGCCCCGGGCCTTCAGGCATCTGAAAACCAGTGTTTATTTTAGCTAAATGGCGTTTTTCAGCCTGAAACCCCTATTTTTGCCGTCCCAAAAACATAACATACAAGAACTCAACGTTTATGGACAAATTGTTCTATCTCGTACCCCTTCTGGGACTGCTTGGATTGCTTTACACTTTTATAAAATTTAACTGGGTTGTTAAGCAGGATGCGGGTTCCGAACGGATGAAGGAAATCAGCAATTATATTGCAGAAGGCGCGATGGCTTTTCTGAAAGCCGAGTGGAAGATATTAGGCTATTTTGTTGCTATTGTTGCTATTTTGCTGGGCATTATGGCGCAGGCAAATCCGCACTCCCACTGGTCTATTGCCATTGCCTTTATTGCCGGCGCTGTATTTAGCGCGGTTGCAGGATACATAGGTATGCGCATTGCCACTAAAAGCAACGTGCGCACCGCGCAAGCTGCCAAAACAAGCCTGAGCAAAGCACTATCGGTTTCATTTACAGGCGGATCTGTTATGGGGCTGGGTGTTGCCGGTTTAGCGGTATTGGGACTGGGAAGCGTATTCATTATCTTATACCTGTATTTTGCAAGCGGCATACCCGCCGGCACACCGGAGTACAGCCAGGCCATGCTCAAAGCCATCGAGGTGCTTACGGGCTTCTCTCTGGGCGCGGAAAGCATTGCTTTATTTGCCCGCGTAGGTGGTGGTATATATACCAAAGCTGCCGATGTTGGTGCAGACTTAGTAGGAAAAGTAGAAGCAGGTATCCCGGAAGACGATCCGCGTAACCCCGCAACTATAGCCGATAATGTAGGGGATAATGTGGGGGATGTGGCTGGTATGGGAGCTGATTTATTTGGTTCCTACGTGGCAACAGTGCTGGCAACGATGGTACTTGGGCAGGAAACAGTATCTGTTGACAATTTTGGAGGGATGGCGCCCATATTGCTACCCATGCTGATTGCCGCGGTTGGGATCATTTTTTCCATTGTGGGCACCTGGTTCGTGAAGGTTAGTGATAAAGCCGGCATCAATACCGATAATGTACAGAAAGCCCTGAACATGGGTAACTGGGGTTCTATTATACTCACTGCACTGGCATCTATTGGATTGGTATATTTTATTTTACCGGAAACCATGTCGCTGCGCGGACACGAATTTTCCAAATGGGGGGTGCTCGGCGCCATTGGTGTAGGCCTTGTGGTAGGCGCTTTAATGAGCATTATTACGGAATTCTATACAGCAATGGGCAAAAGACCCGTGATGTCTATTATACGCCAGTCGTCTACCGGTCATGCTACCAACGTAATTGGCGGACTGGCGGTAGGCATGGAATCTACTTTCCTGCCGATATTAGTACTGGCGGGCGGTATATGGGGATCTCATGAGTTTGCCGGCTTATACGGCGTTGCCATAGCTGCGGCAGGTATGATGGCCACTACGGCTATGCAACTGGCTATTGATGCTTTTGGACCCATTGCCGATAATGCAGGCGGTATAGCAGAGATGTGCGAACTGCCTAAGGAGGTACGTGAAAAAACAGATGTGCTGGATGCTGTGGGTAACACCACAGCCGCTACCGGAAAGGGATTTGCCATCGCCTCTGCGGCTTTAACCGCATTAGCGTTATTTGCGGCTTTTGTGGGCGTGGCAGGAATAGAAGGTATTGATATTTATAATGCTAAAGTATTAGCAGCGCTTTTTGTGGGAGGCATGATACCATTCATTTTTTCCTCTCTGGCCATACGGGCTGTGGGTGAAGCGGCTATGAGCATGGTAGAAGAAGTTCGCCGCCAGTTCCGTACTATACCCGGAATTATGGAAGGTACAGGAAGGCCCGAATATGAAAAGTGCGTGGCCATCTCTACGGAAGCTTCCATAAAGAAAATGATGCTGCCTGGCGCCATTGCCATTATTTCTCCGCTGATCATTGGTTTTTTAGCAGGACCGGAAGCTTTAGGCGGTTTTTTAGCCGGTGCAACCGTAAGCGGTGTGCTCATGGGTATGTTTCAAAACAATGCCGGCGGCGCCTGGGATAATGCTAAAAAATCATTTGAAAAAGGTGTAGAGATCAATGGTGAAATGTTTTATAAAAAATCCGAGCCGCATAAGGCGTCTGTTACCGGTGATACCGTTGGCGATCCGTTTAAAGATACTTCAGGCCCGTCTATGAACATCCTGATTAAACTGATGTCTATTGTTTCACTGGTCATCGCTCCTACTTTGGCTGAGTTGTATAATACCAAAACAGGACAGGCAGCCATAGAAAAGAAGCAGACAACCGAACAGGTAACAACCATTACAACGTCAATTACAAAATAACAATCGTTTTGAATGAGCAAAAGAGGCAGGTTTTTTGAAAAGCCTGCCTCTTTTGTTATACTGGCATTAAACGCCACAATTTACCATTTGATAACCCGGGTATACTTATCTTAATGAATCGTTGGGAATCAATAAGTTATATTATAGCTACCAAAAAGTGTCTTTTTTTAAAACCCTTTCCGTCATATCATCGTACTTATACTTAGTAATTTCATATAAATTTTAGTGTAAAGGATATTTTTGATTGAATAAGATTAGTATCTTCACGCCTCTTTATTATTTTAACATCATTTGAAAGAACCAAATCCTATTGGGCAAAATCATTTCAAATCCTCCTGTTAAAGTCTCCTTTGAAACCTCCTGTATCCAATTTTTTTCCACTATTCTTTGAGCGCCATTAGCCTAATCCAACTTTAATCATTTACACTGACCTGTTAATAAATATTTCTGCTCATGAAATCAATTTTACTTTTCTCTTTAGCCCTGGCACTCGCTGTTAGTGGAATATCGCAACCATGGACTATTGGTCCACCACCAGATATATGGTCGAATACCGAAATAAGCGATCCTGTAACAGGATATAATGAAACCTTTCTATCAGGTGATATCATGCGCAGTGAAGGAGTACGATATAACCACTACAGTCCAATCTTTAATGTTAGCAACAAGGGCTGGATTTCCCCTCTTAATGTTTTCAATCCTTACGGGCAATCAACCAACAATACTGACTATTTTTTGTTCCAGGGTGAAAGCTTTATTCGCGGTGAGGATGGTGTTGTAAGCTTTGATACTTTGCGATTAAATATTGGAGCCAATAATACCATGCACATAGAGAACAGCAATGGCGGTTATTTAATAGAAAATCCCACTTCATTCCAGGGACAACCTCCGGGTGGCATTTCCATTTCACGCGCCCTGTATTTTAATAATGGTATTACCACCACATTAAGAGACAAGCCGGTAAACGGCGCTATTGTATTTGTGAACAGCGCTTTTTATACCGGTGGTTTAACCGATGCCCAGCATGTAGATGGTTTTGTAAGCGAAGCTAATTACCCGGGGGGTGATCCACCGCCCGGACATAACGGCGATTTCACCTTTCCTGTGGGTAATGGTAATGCCGTTTATCAACTTCGAAGACAAGGCGTTTTTGAAGAAACAGATCATACGCTTACGGTTGGATGGGTTGATGGCGATCCGGGCGATACGCCTGATCCGACCAGGGATTTCAGTTTTTCCGTTGATCCTTTTAACCCAACCTCACCAGCCTCGATATACCTCCCTCCGGAAATAGCAGGTGTGGCGAAAGCGGGCTTTTGGGACTGGCATTACCAGGACGCATCAATAACGCCCAATCCCAATGCTTATAATGGTAAGGCAATGGCCAACGAACAAATCATTACCGTTTCCCTTCCTGATTTAAGCGGTTACCCGGGTTTACTACCCGGTGAACTCCGGTTGATTGGATATGTCCCGGGGCTTAAATGGATACTTCTCGGCGGCACCGGTGCAACAGGCTTAACCAAAGGCTCTCTGTTAACAGGCACTATCCCTGCCGGCCAGGTAATTTCAGCAATTGCTATCGGCAGCACCAATAATATTATCCTCCCTGTTACCTTTACTTCCTTTACCGTTAAAGCAGAGGGCTGCAAGGCATTATTAGAATGGCAAACGGGCATGGAGCAAAACAACAGCCATTTTGTGGTAGAACGCAGCACCAACGGATCTGAATTTACCGCTATCGGCCGGGTGAGCGCTGTTGGTAACAGCAATACCACAAATACATACAAATTCACAGATGAGGCAACGGCCAGCGGCGTGAACTACTACCGCATTACACAGGTAGATTTTGACGGAAAACATTCCGGCACAGAGGTGAAGGCCATACGCATACAATGCAATGGGAACATGGTTGTCTTAAAGGCCTACCCCAACCCTGCTGCCAGCCAGGTGAACATCCAGAGCGGTAAAGCGATAGCACAGGTAAACGTAGTAGCCACCAACGGGCAAACGGTTATGAAATATGTACCATCGCAAAACCAGGGCGGCACATTCTCCCTGAACATACAACGCGTTCAAAACGGTATCTATTTATTGCAAATAGTAAATAAAGACGGCACCATTGACGTAATTAAATTGTTGAAACAGTAAAAACCAATTACAAAATCTCCCTGAGGCCAAAAGCGAAAACTTTCACTTTTGGCCTTTTTTATTTACAGCATCCGCAATTACTGCTGTCTCCCGTTATCTAAATTTTTCGTAAAAAGTGCGGGATCGTTTGTTTAGTTACGAATGAACTCGTATATTCGATACGAAAAAAATCGTATACATGGCACAACAAAAAACAGTAAGACCTACTGAAAGCGAACTGGAGATACTGCAGGTACTATGGGAAAAGGAGAATGCAACAGTAAGGGAAGTGCATGAAATTTTGTCGGTGAGCAAAGACGTGGGATATACTACTACCCTGAAGCTCATGCAGATCATGCATGAAAAAGGTTTGGTAAGCAGAAATGATGCTTCCAAAACCCATATTTACCAGCCGGCGGTAAGCCGCGAAAAGACACAGAAACATTTTGTAGGCAAAATGATAAACAATCTCTTTTCGGGTTCCCCTGCCCAATTGGTAATGCAGGCCTTAGGTAACCACAAAGCCAGTCGCGATGAACTGGAAGAAATCCAGAAACTCCTGAACTCGCTTAAAAAGTAATTTTAAAAGCGCTCCAATGACTGCCATATACCAATCGCCATTTTTAATTGCCCTGGGGTGGACAATAGCCGCCAGCATCTGGCAATCGGCCCTGCTGTGGCTGATTTACCAGGCAATATGTAATTTGCATCGCAAAATCTCTCCTTCACATAAGCATTTCATTGCTGCTGTATTGCTGCTGGGTTCATTTGGATGGTTCAGTATAACCCTGGCAGATAAATACAGTAAAGCCATTAAGCTGGGCGAATATTTATCCGGACTGACTGCGCATGCAAATACGGCAACAACCATAACTTATTTCCCGGGTGCCCTGTTTTCTCAAAACGGGCTGACAAGTTTTGCCAATCAATATCTGCCCTATATTTCAGCCGCTTATCTTATTGTGTTGTTATTATTATCTGTAAAACTGATAAGAGCCTACCTGTATTCAAAGCAATTACAAACAAAGGGATTACTGAAACCAGACACGCAATGGGTAAACCTGGTAAACAACTATGCGCAAAAAATTGGCATTGCTAAAAAAGTACACATCTATCTCAGCCGGTATATCAGCGTTCCTGCCACTTTAAATTTTTTTAAACCGGTAATCCTGCTTCCGGTGGCGGCCTTTAATCACCTCACAGTTCAACAGGCTGAATCTATCCTGTTGCACGAGCTGGCGCATATTAAACGCAATGACTATCTTATCAATATTATTGCATCGGTAATTGAAACCCTGCTCTTTTTTAATCCGTTTGTTCACCTGCTGGGCAAATCATTAAAAAAAGAAAGAGAACATTGCTGTGATGATTTTGTACTGCAGCATCGCTTCGATCCGCACAGCTATGCCACCGCGCTGCTGTCGCTTGAGCAACTGAGAGTGGGTATACAACCCCTGGCCATGGCCGCTACGGGAAAAAACAGTCACCAACTGCTTGGGCGGGTAAAAAGAATAATGAATGTAAGCACAACAAATTTCAATTACGGGCAAAGATTGCTGGCACTTGTATTAATGAGCCTGATGATGATATCGGTGGCGTGGCTATCTCCTTCTCCCGGGAATAACACATTCAGCTTCTCCGAAGCCATTTATAATGATGATGATACCAGGGCAACAGAGCTATTGATAACCATCGCCCCGGTTATAGCTGAGCATAAAGCAACGCGAACCACAACACTTCCGGCGAAAGATAAAAATATACCCGGAACATCATCGCGTGCTACAACCAAACAAGCTGTTACTGCAAATACCCCCGTGCTTCCTTCGCGCATTGCCCATCCTGTTGTGCCCTCTGCTCCCGTTGAAGCGCGGGAAATACCGCATCCACCCGCACCTCCGGCACCGCAACCCCTATTCAATGAGAACAATGATGTAAGCCTGGCGCCGGATCCTTTTATGGTCCAGGGATCACCTGCTGACGTTTTTGGCAATTATGATTTCAGCTTTAACCTGCAGCATGAACTCTTTAATACCTATACCGAGCATAAAGCGATGGGATGGGAAAATACAGGTGAGGATATCCTGAAGGCACAAGCGCACCGCATAATATCAATCAATGATCTTATTAAGCTTATAGAAGATGTTCGAATAAAAAGCAACAACCCTTTACTGAACGGAGAACAATTAAGCTTGTTGATAGATAAGGAACTGCATAAAGAACAGTTTCAACTGGAGAACATCATTAAAAACAGGGAGCAGCTCAATAGCGAAATCCATAAAAATAAAGCCGCCGGAGAGGCCCGTAAAGATCGTAGTACAACCCGTAACAACATACTTTTATTGCTCCATCCATTAGCAGAAAAAATGCCGGATATAAAAAAGGCGTTTGCTGAAGAAAAGGTAAAGCTCGACAGTTTAAGGAAAGCTTCTGCGGAACTGGCCGAAAAACAGAAAGAGATATGGTTCAGACAGGTAAAAGAAAAAAATAAAGTCGGTGAAAATGAAGAGGTTGTATATGAATTTATCGTACATATTGACAATAATGCCCCGCTTCATCCGGCCACGGTGAAGAACCTCCAGCAAAACACTTCGCTAGCCTTACACTCAAAAAAGGCAGAAAGAGAAAGAAGAACGAACAGCATGGCTTCCAACAGGAACGCATCAGCATTTACCCCTGCGCCACCACAGGATAACAAAACCATAAGTGCCGGAGCGGCTGATCACCCCATAATGAACGCAGCACGCAAGCAAAGGATGGTGATTTCGCTATAAAAAATGAACTGAGGAAATAAATTGCTTCCCGTTTACCAAAATCGCCAGTAAATATAGCACCAGGCCAGGGCATACAATGTTAGCCATAGTTTAATACTTTGCCACCAGGGTCTTTTTTTTGCACCTTCTTCCAGCGTACGGATCCAGGATATACGCCATAAAAAAGGCCTTACCTGTTCATTTGTTGGTGGCGCGGTATTCAGTGAAACGATCATAATCAGCAACATGGTCAGCGCCTGGGCAATAGCCCCAACGTATAACCAATGGAGCTGTATATCTGCCGCCAATAAACCAAGAGCAAGCACTACCTGGATAACAACACCCCCGATCAAACCTGCAATTGCCCCGGCATAACTGGTCCTTTTCCAAAAAATACCCATTAGCAGAACAGATATAAACGGAGTGGCCATATAGGTAACGCCGGTTTGAAAATATTTGAACAGCCCGACACTGCCTACCAAAGGGGCAACCAGGGAAGATATTAATAATGCCGCGCCTCCCGAAACCTGCCCGGTAATGATCAGTTCCCTGTCTTTGGCATTTTTACGGATGAATTTTTTGTATACATCCAAAGAAAAAATAGTGGCAATTGAATTGGAGAGCGCACTTACGGTAGACATTACCGCCGCAAAAAAGCCGGCCAGTATAACGCCTTTCAATCCCGACGGAGCAAAAAGTTCCAGCGCTAAGGGAAATGCACGGTCCTGGCTATCGGGCAATAAGGAAGGTCCCTGTTGCATAATATCTAACCAATGATATACAATTAAACCCAGCAGGCAGGTTACCAACGGCCGGATAATATTAATAAAGCCTGAAAAAATAAGGCCCATCATTCCATCCCAGGTACTGCGGGCCGAAAGAATGCGCTGGATCATCACCTGGTTAGAAGACTGGTAAAATAAAAAAACACCAAATGATGCCAGGATAAGCCCGGCAAATGGCGCTTCGGGATCGGACGGTGGCTGGTAAAGATGAAAACGTTCGGGCGCCGCGGCAACCATCGCATCCCAGCCGCCTGGAATTTTATCCAATGCCACGAAGTAAAATATCACCCCTCCCCCTATCAGCATCACACACTGAATGGCATCCGTCCACATTACAGAACTTAATCCGCCTAATAAGGTATAGCTCGCAGTTACCAGCACAATGCCTGCCATTACATATCCCTGGTTCCACCCGGTTAATTCACTGAGCGTAATGCTGCCACCATATATCACAGGAGGAAGAAAAACAAAAATATAACCGATCAGTATCACAAAACTATAAATGGCGCCGCATGCCGGCCCAAAACGCCGGTTTAACAAATCGGGCACCGTCATTATTTTATTCCGCAAATACATGGGAATAAAAAAGATCATCATCAATAAATAAGTAGGCAATGCCCACCATTCCCAGTTGGCAATTGCCAGCCCCCCTTTGTAAGTAGCACCAATGGTGCCTACAATCTGTTCGCTCGATACAGAGGTAGATACAAACGCGGCTCCAATGAGGTACCACGGCATATTTCCTGAGGCAAGGAAGTACCCTTCGGTAGTTCGTTTCACCTTCCTGGCTGCCATTAACCCAATAATAACCACCAGCAATGTTTCTCCAACAATGATCAGTATATCTGCCAGCGAAAGATGAAAATTATCCATAAGAATACTGATAAGTCATTTAAATATTTCCAAGTGCTTGTTATCTTCAACACACAGGCACAATAAGGTCATAGGAAAACATAGTGCTATATAATCCCTTTTTTGTTAAAGCTGGCTACAAAAAGTGAAAAAAACTTTCACTTCTCTCCTCTCACTTTTAACAAAAAATATGTCCATTAAAATCAACCGTACATTTGTTACTTCCATTAGTCATAACAACGCCTGCAATCGCCAGCGTTGCATATGAACAGCAGATTCACCCGGTGCAACCCATATTCTTTCGCTTAATGTTTCCAACTCCATGAAATCTTTGCAAACAAATACTTCTGTATTGCATCCGTTGTCAACGCATGCTTCAGGAATGGATAAACCGGGGCTGCTAATGACCAATGTTCCCTGTTGCTGAACGGCAGTAAGCAAAGGATGCCCGTTATGCCAGCCGGCTTTCCCCCTGAAACCTCCCTGCTTTACCGTCATCTGGTTGTTTACCCGCTGCCATTGGGCCGGATCGGTTCCCGGCCAGAAATGTATATTCTCAGTAGCGCAGGAAGCAAGCAACTGAGCTGAACGGGGAACGCAGGTAATGGCCCACAGCGCGCCTGACCACTCCTCTTTTCCATTATTTTCAAGTATATGCTGTATCTCAAATCCTTCTTCCCCGGATGTGTTACTGATTACCATAGAAAGCCTGGTGCCGTTTGATTTTTGTTTAGCTGATATCTGCAACTTTGAATCATTAATTGTAACATCACAGGGATCATTATCCGGGTAATAGCTGTCAGCACTTTCGGGTGCTGTGGTAAACCGGTGCCCGCCATATATGCGCCATTCGCCCACCCGGAAATCCGTATCATCTTCGTATAACAGGTTCTTACCACCCTCATGGCTAACCGAAAGTATCCTTGGCCCCGCCGATATACCTGCTATTAATTCATATTGACCTGCTGTGCATTGTACAGCATCCCAGTCATGCCATTTTACAAAAGTAATAGTCATGGTAAAACCCGGCTTGTTAGTCCTCTTTGAAATGCATCTAACCGGGTAAATCCTTCCGCGTAACGGCAACCTGCTGCCATTCCCCTGAACCGCGCCTGCACTTCAATCATATCGGTCAAATTAGTACCGGCCAAATCGCGCATGGCTTCAAACTGGCTTTTATGACATTCCAGCATTTGCTTTTTTATATCGAACACCCCGGAAATATCTACATATTCCGTTGGCTGAAAACCAATTCCACCAAGATTATCCATGTAGTAAAGCTGTGCCTGTCCAAACCGGCAGGCTGGCATTTGCTGACCGGGAATATGCGGAAGCCCCTTTTGAAAATACGCGTCAAAAACCAATTGACCCACATACCGGTGATCGGGATGGTAATCATTGGGCGAGTGGGTAAAAATAATATCCGGATCGGCTTCCCTCAGTATATCAATCATGATCACCCGCTGCCCGCGGTCCGGAAAAACATGCTCATCCATCACGCCGCCCCAAATTACCTTTGCACCAATAACAGCCGCTGCCGCGCGGGTTTCCGCTTCCCTTATCTTTCCCAGCTTGGCAGGAGCTATTACCGCATCACCCATACTACCGTCTGTAAATACAGCTATGGTAACCTGGTGTCCTTCTTTCGAATAACGGATAAGCGTACCTGCGCAAAGGATTTCCGTATCATCGGGATGAGCAACTACACAAAGGATATTCATATATGATTATTGATTAGAGTACGCCATAACGGTCGTATACCGCTCTCAGCGAATCGCCATTCAGTAAATCTATTCTCGACTGGTCTTCCCGGAATACCTTTTCATAAGCCATTTCAAGCACTTTATCTTCAACTTCGCGGGGAACTACTACGATACCATCAAAGTCGGAGAATATGAGCTCACCCGGATTAACCACTACCTCACCGCAACGTATGGGCACATCATACGCCATCACGCGTCCCCGCCCCAAACTATCCAACGGGCGGATACCGCCATAGAAAACAGGGAACTTCATGTCAATAATTTTTTTGCAATCGCGGATCATGCTGTCGCAAATACAACCCACCGCTCCATTGCGTTTGGCGATAGTGCTCATTAATTCACCCCATGGTGCATTGGTTCCTGCGTAGTCTGTAGAGTGTATCACCACATCTCCTTTTTTCAGCGAATCTACTGCTTCGATCTCCAAACTATACGGATCATCTTCAATATAATCCGTTTCCATCCAGCGATAGGTCCTTGCCCGGCCAACCATCGTGCTGTTTTCCGCATCAAGTGGTCTTAAGCGCTGATGCATGGCCTGGCTCCTGTATCCCAGGATATCCAGCACATCGCAAACAATAGCTACATACAGGTTTTCTTTTATCCATTTAAATTTCTCTTCGTCGGTGTAAAGTTTGGTTTTTGTTTCCATGTTAAAATATATTTGATGAGCTGTTTCAGGGTTTATAAAATGCCGCAATATTTTTAAGCATCCCGGTTTAATTGATTACAGATTTATACAAAAATGTTTTAGCGCTTCTTCATTTATTTCAATACCCAGTCCCGCACCCTGCGGAACCGGGATATATCCCTCCGCATCCATTTGAACAGGGTTTTGAATAACTTCCCGTAGCATAGGATTATCACTCACATTATATTCCAGGAATAAAGACCTGGGCAGCACAGCGTTCAGGTGAAGGCTCGCCGCTGTTAACAGATCCGTAAGCCACGCATGCGGACAAACATCCACCCCTGCATGTTCTGCTTCCCATATAATTTTTCTTGCCTGGGTAAACCCTCCGCAACGGGAAAGATCGGGCTGTACAACGTCAATTCCACCGCGATGTATCAGTTCCCTGAAACCCCATGCAGTAGCTTCCTGTTCTCCCGCCGCCAGTCGCGTTTTAACCCCCGCAGCTTTTACTTTTCCATAGCCATCGTATGATTCAGGGTGCAGGAAATCTTCGAGCCAGAAAATATTATAGGGTTCCAGCGCACGGCACAGCTCAATAGCATCATAGGCACTCCTGTTCACCATCCACCCGGGATCAATCATCAATTCAATATCCGGTCCCAGCGCTTCTCTTGCCGCTGCCACTAATTTTATATCCTGCTTAGGGTTTTGCCCGAACACGCCCCACCCAAATTTAACCGCAGTAAAGCCACGTTGCATATAAAATGCACAGGCCTGCTTCATAGCATCGGCAGTTGGGCGAAAGAGCGTGGAAGCATAGGCCCTAATCTTATCTCGTCTTGCGCCACCCAGTATTTTATAAACCGGACGGCCAATTGCCTTGCCCATGATATCATGACACGCAATATCAAAACCCGATAGCACCTGCATAGCAACTCCCCTTCTTCCAAAATAAATAGTACCCCTGTAAATTTTATCCCACAGCCGCTCCACATCAAAAGGATCTTCACCAATTACCAATGCACGCAATCCTTCAAACACCCCTGATCCGCTTTCGGGCGCATTTACCACCGCTTCACCAACATGCGGCGAAGTTTCCACATCCGACCAGCCTGTAATACCTTCGTCTGTGCTCACCTTCAGCAGGAAACAATGCTTTACACCCCTTGCCTCATCACTTCCCGCCGGGTTAGTGATTTCGAATGGCGACTGAAGGATAAATGCTTCTACATTGGTAATTTTCATACGTACTTTTAAAAACTTCATTAATCAAATACCAGGGCAACTTTCAATGCCCTGTTGTGGCCGTTACGGGCCAAATCAAATGCCTCTTCCCAACGGTTAAAAGGAATATGATGCGTAATAATATCTTCCAGCGCCAGTCCTTCTTCGCCCAGGCATTGGAGTGACTCATCAATTTTATTTTCATCATTGCATGCGCCAACAATCTCTAATTCCGAAACATGAATATTAAAAAGGCTTAACGAAATCCGCTCCTGAACAGTACTGAAAACAACCAGTCGCCCGCGGGGCCGAAGCGCCTGCAAACAGGTTTCAACTGCACTGGAAGCACTCACCGCCAATATCGCCACATCAACAGATTTTACAGGTATGGTATCTGCTATTTCTACCCCCGGAATCATTTGAAGCCGGAAGGGTTCGCGGCCCGAAACCAGCACACGGGCTGCTCCTGCCCTGTTGGCCAGGCGTGCAATAATATTTCCAAAGGGTCCGTCGCCTGCTACAAGAACCGTTTTCCCTTTTATATCATTCGACCTGGATATGGCTTCTAAGCATACGGCCACCGGCTCTAAAAGCGCGCCCAAAGGAAAGGATATATTATCCGGTATAGCCCGCACCCGGTCTGCACGCTGAACAAAATACTCCGCGAAGCAGCCATCACGGTCAATACCCAGATGGCTCATGCGCGAACAAAGATGTTCCAATCCCCTCATGCATTCGGAGCAAGTCATGCAGGGCACAACAGGATGGGCGGCCACACGTGTTCCCGGTGCATAATCCTTTACGTCCGATCCGCAGGCAAAAATAATGCCGGCGCCTTCATGCCCCATTACACGGGGATATTTTATTCCGAATGCATTGGTTTTAATATCATGTAAATCCGAAGTGCAAATGGTTGCTGCTTTCGTTTTAATCAGCACTTCATCTGCCCGTGGAACCGGAACAGGAACATCCGTCTTCACCAACCTGTTAAGGCCCTGTAGCTGCAACGACTTCATGTATGAAAATGGATCTGCCATTATTTTGATAGGGTTGGGTTTGGAAGATCAAGCAATGCTAAGGTATGGCGATGAATAATTTCTTCAATAATTTCAGATGGCACCACAGGCAGTCCGCTTTGGGCAATAATATCATTAAGGTTCCTTACCCTTTCTAAAGAATCGCCCGTGGTGGTGAATGGAAAATCGGAACCGAACAGCACTTTATGCTGCGCACCATACTCCACCAGCAACCGCATGGAATTGTAAAACTGCCAGGGCCGGTAGTATAAGGCCGATATATCGGCATACACATTAGCGTGCCTGCGGATGACCGCAATCGTTTCGCCTTCCCAGGGATGCCCCAGATGAGCGAGCACCATCTTTAAGTCGGGAAAGTCAACCGCTACCGCATCAAAATGAACCGGGCGCGAATAATCGAGCCGCGTGCCGCTAACGAAGGAGGTTCCTGCATGAAAAAGCACAGGCAACCCGTGCTGCACACAATACCGGTATATATCATAATATCTTGGATCCTGCGGATGCACATTCTGATAAAGCGGGGCCAGCTTAACGCCCACCGCCCCCAACTCCCGGTGGCATTTTTCCAGCGCTTCCATATAGTTTGGCAGTGCAGGATCAATGGAAGCAAAAAACAATAACCTGTTGGGCGCTTTTGCCACATGCGCGGCTACCATTTCATTGGGAATATTCCAGCCTGTTTCCGATGCCTGCAAGCCAAATACAATAGCCACATCGGCCGCCTTCGTAGTTTCTAAGTGCCTTTCTTCTACATTACCCCATACCGAAGGATCCACCCTGCACCGCACCAGATCAGCGTTGAGCTTTGGTCCAAAGTGCAGCCCGGCATCAAAAACATGTGTATGGATATCTACTATCATAAACCAATTTCAATATAATCAATTTACAGATAAAGCTGTTATTCAAGCGACCAGTAATGAACAGCCCAGGGCTCTAATTTTAAGGTTAACGATTGTGTGCCTTTTTTGATCTGAACAAAAGGGTCGGGACGCAGCCGCTGATTTTCTTCCAAACCAGATCCGCTTGCGTCTAATACAATATGACGAACCCGCATCTCTTTCGGAAGGTCGTTCAGGCTTAGCTTTACAGTTACCGGCTGATCCGAGAAATTCCAAAGCATCATATTATGCATTCGCAGCTTAGGATCATGCGTTGCAAAACCATGTACTTTATCGTTTGAGGAAGTAACGGCTAATTTATTGCCCGCCATCCTCGATAACAATTTGAACGTATAGTATGCAGGTCTTAGCTGGTTTTGATAATCAATCAGTCCGCTGAATTGCGCCTGCCTGTTCCACCACCGCGTCATAAATGCTGTGCCCTCCGGGGAGTGTATCCGGAAGAATGTTTCATACGACACATACCAGTCGCGGATCTGGTAATAACACGACCAGTCTAATCCCACATCCTTCATTTGCCAGATGGTTTCGGCCACATAGCAGGGCTGAAACCTGGGGTCAAGCGGAGGATTGAACAGGTCCATATTCCATTCATTCATGATGGTTTCGGCTTTTAAACCGGGATACTGGCCGAGCAGGTTTTTTACATACTCTATTTGCCCGCGAATGGCTGTTGGGCTATTATTGTAATTATGAAAAGAAACAAAATGCAATGGTATCTTTTCAGCAGAACAAACGCGGAGCAGCTCTGGCAGGATGGGCGATTTATAATATGCCAGCGCCGGTCCTCCAACTTTCGCATTGGGGTCGGCACGAAGAATAGCAGCCACGGTATGCTTATAATACCGCGCATAACTTTCGGGCTTGAACCGGTAAGGGGTACCGCCGTCTTCGCCAATATCTACTTCATTGCCTACTTCCCAATAGGTGATACCCGTACCCTTATCGAGGTAATGCTTTACTACATCATGCACGAACTGCTCCCATGCTTCATAATCATTGGGCTCAACAATATCCTGGTCTATTACCGGAAAAAATAATTTCGGCTTCAAACAAAAGCTCATAAAAGGTTTGGCGCCGGTTTGCAAAATGTTGGCCACCATACTGTCGAGGGTGGTAAAATGATATTTGCCCTTTTCGGGGAGCACATCATAATACTCACTAACAAACAGCCTTATAACAGCCGGATGCAAGGCTCTTATTTCCGTTACCCGGCCGGCCAGCATAGGCTCTTCCGATAAGCCGCCCTGCCCGAGTGCCATTTGCTCCATTTTCATTGGGCCTAATTCTTTACCAAATTCAACTTTTACATTAGTAGTTTGAGCACATACCTGAACACCGGCAAAAATGTATACGGATAAAAGCAATGATCTTATTTTCAGCATGATATTTTATATTGATAGTGCTGGTAAAAATTGAATGCTATTATAATTTTACTTTAAGAACTACAGGCTCCATTAACTTTAAAGCAGCGCTAAACGTTATTGTTCTTCCGGATCGCTTTGCAGATAACGGCGCCCAATTCCCTTTAGACTGTAATTGAAACACAAAAGCATTTTCCCATCCCGCTGGCACATCAATGGATAGTGAATCAGCTTCATCTGAACTTAAGTTAATTGCCGTAACAATTAAGTATTTGTCTGAAACGCTTTTATTACAGATGCAAAAAACATTGGGATGATCATTAACAAATACGGGCAATGATTCATTCCCTAACCATTCAATAGTTTCCCGCAGCAATTCTTTTTTCTTATAGTTAAAAACAGCGGAAGACTTGTTTTGATGTAAGTCAAAAGCTGTAATAGCTACCCTGCCGCCCCATTCATTTTCGAACCGGATAAAGCCCGGTATTACAGGTTTCTCTTCCGGATCTAAAAAATCTGTAATGATTTCTGCTTTAGGATCGGGAGTCATTTCATAAAAAACTCCTCCTTCACTACTACTCCCCGGGAAAAAAATGAGATTGTATATTAATTCCCCTTTTAAGTTCTTATGCCTGCTGATGTTTCTTATGCCTTCAAAACAAAAGTTAGGGTCTTTGCCAGGCTCAACCTCTGCCCCGATAAATTTCCCATATCCCTTTTGTGAAAGTATATAAGCGGCGTAACCATCTAATAAAACAGCAGCATGCAACAGGGCTTTAATTTCCTCATCGCTCATAATTTTTAAAGAGGCGCCCGATACCACTTTAACTTTTCCATTCTTTGAAGTGTATGGTATTCCAAATCTTCCCAAAACGTTGATCCAGGGATTTTGGGGAGCACCCGGCGTTCCACCCCTGTATGGCACTGCTGTATGAGCAAAGGGAAGATGCAGTATCTCACATCCGGCCAGCGGTGCATTCACCACTTCTTCTTTGATCTTTGAAAAACGTTTTACCTCTTTTTTAAACATTTCCAGGTAACCGCGTTCTTCCAGCAAATTATCTAAGTACTGGGTTGCATAGAGTAAGGAATCGTTGAACCCATACGCGAATGCCGCTGTCATAAAACTTCGCAATTTAGCGGCCGACATAAAAAAACGCGTATGAGGATAGGTATCGGATTCATGCAAACATTCGAAATCTGCAGGGAGGTGTTGCCGGCTGTATAATGCATGAAAAATGCTCCCGGGTAATGAAACCGGCTCATCTGATGAATAACTTGATCCATAGAGCCTAACCATTGGCCGGGTGTTTCCGGCAAAAGCCCGTGTAACGGCTTCGGTAAAGTCTCCATCAAAATCGGAAACCCCGGCCTGGCAAAGGGAAATTCTTGTTTCAGGCGCCACTTTATCTACCTTCTCTCTTACCAGCTTTGCAAATCCAGCCAGACTGTCCCGGCTTAATTCGGCCCAACTGCGCCGGAGCGCAATCGTCTCATCATTGTTCTTTTTAAATAATTCCAGTAGTTCCTCTCTTTTAAACACCCGTTTCTGCCGTTCAGAAAATTCCGCCAGGTGGAGCGGGCAGAAACAGCCGAAGTTTATGTAGGGAGGTTTCGGCCCGGGCTGCCAGCTCAGCTCAAAATCATCCTCAAACTGAACGGCAAACGGCCTGGCAATATTTACAACCAAGGCAACATTACCACTAAATTCATCCCTGAATACCGGGTCGAGCGGACAGGGCGTATTATCTGAAACATACCCGCTGAGGTCGGTTATATACCCGAACCGGCTGTTATAACCCGAACGGATAGAAGGAGCGCACCACCAGCCAATACTAATGTCATACGGACCAAGCGCCTGTTTAACCTCAAGTATTGTACTTCCAATTTGCTGATATACTTCCCGGCCGGGATAACCGGTTAATCTTATATCCTCCATTGGGGCAACAAGAAGAAATCTTTTTAAGCCATAAACTTTCTTAAGCTCTATCAATTGCTGAAGCATCTTATCCTTTCGGTTGGTAAAAAACCTTACCGGAACAATCGGATCAATCATCACATCAGAAGCTTTATCATAAGCCTGTGCGGCTCTGACAGCATTTCCATCTTCGCTCCACCATTGTTCTGTTGTTATGCCTACAGAACCAGCAGAGGTAAACTTCAAAAAGCTTCTTCTATCCATGTGAAGTACTGGTAAACAGATAATTAATTATATCGCTAAATAACGCACCAATTAATAAAATTAAATTGCTTTAATACCCGGCTGAGATAACATATTTTCCCGTGGGTGCGGGTATGCTGATATACTCTTTTTTTACATCAAAATTTTTCCAGCGTTTCCCGTTCACCATTACCGATTTGATGACCCTGCCCTCCGGATGCCGGAACCTTACCAATAATTGTTTGGGCGGATTACGATCAGGCACATCAATTTCCGCCTTTATTTCATTGTTGTTATTTACCCCGTTAATTGTGAAAGATACTTTTCCAAAATACGTTGGCGCGTTCTTCACTTCAATTTTTTTGCCATTCGTTAACCAGTTCCGCGGTATGGCCTGACCAATCATCAGCGTATCTTCTCCCGGTTCATTAACAAGCATTCTTCTGTAAATTTCGAACCAGGCTCCATCTGTGCTTGGTGGACCATAGTATTGACCCCACGCCCAGCGATGTTCCAATGGAGTAAACTGTTCATGAGAGAATCCACAAGCCATCAAACTGTAAAACGCACGGATAACCGCTTTGGGCTCATCTCTTAACAAATAAGCCGTAGCCTGCTGCACATATACCGGCTCATTGGCAGCGCCCTGGTTTTTAAAGAACAGGTTGTCTTCATGATCGTGCAGCATAGCGGTTGTAAGCCAGTTGCGCGCATCAATAACGCCCAGCCTTGTAAGATGAAGCGGACCAGTATCAACATCGGTTGGATACCACTGATCCATTATGCGCCGGGGCGTCATAGCATCGGTTGGAACATAGTTGATCCAGGTACCGTCTTCTAATTGCACAACCGGCGATTTTACACTGCCGCGGGCAAATTCTTTCACCACATCTGCTTTCATTTTCGATGCTACGTTTCGTACTTCTTCAGCACGGGGATGGTTAAACGCAGATAAGGCTTTCGCAAATACTTCTAATCCGCCAACATAGTATGCCTGGTTAAAGGCCCACTCTCTTTCGGCATTGGTCAGGTCATTGAGCGGCGCCAGGATCAGTCCTGTTTTATTGGCTCCTTCATTTGATTTAGCCACCTGTGCCAGGCACCAGTCTAAGGTTTTCAGAGCATTCGGAAGGAGCTGTTCAAACTGCTTCCTGTTACCAGACAACAAAAAGTTTTGAGCAATGGCATAGAGTTGCCCGGGCGAATACACACCCCAGTTGGCAAAGCCGCCTATTCTTCCATCTTTCTGCTGCTGACTTTTAAACATCGCCGCATACTCATCCTGCGCAACCTTATCGTACCCGCGCAAACCATAGATCATATAATCTACGTATACTGCCTGGTTAATGGGCCAATCTGCATTTCTTTGTCCGTATGCTGTATTGGCATAAGGCAGATCCATATGTTCTTTTCCATCTATATCCAACGTGTGACGGGGCAAAATAAGGGAATGCCAGATATTGGCTCGGAACAATTGGTTCACCGCTGTTTCAGGCACTTCAAAATGAGCACCTTCACTGATCCAGTCTTCCCAATAGTCCGTTATATTTTTCTTTGCTGCGGCAAAGCCGAGATTATTTAATCTTGTTGTTTCGGATGAAGCAATAGCAGGTGAAGGCAGTTTTGCTACAAACGTTTTCGTTTCTCCTGCTGAAAGATCACCGGAAATGGTTAATTCAATTTGCTGCCCGTTTTTGTTTGCTATGGCATCGCCTGCTTTAACCGTAATGCCCTTTCCTGTTTCCAGCAATAAAAAAATATTACCGGTTTGTTTATCGGCAATGGCCCAGTTGTCCTGTATTGGTATGGCTTCAACCTCATGATCCTTTAATTCATTATGCAGGGAAACACCAAAGCTGAACGAACCAGCACTCCCCGAAATGCTTACCTTGGTAAACATTACACTGGGTATATAACCGCGTATGGTAGTATGCAAATCAACAAGCGGCGCGGCAAATTGCTCTATAGCAGCTACCTGACCATTCTTTTCAAGGTTGGTGATGATGATGGGCAAACCATTCTCTATTTGCTGCCGCTTCCACGCACTCTCTGCCCAATTCAGGTCAAGCCTGAACTTATGCGGAGAAGCAAAGTCCGGGCGAACATTACCCCACCGGTCAACAGCAAACTTATAAACAGACCCGTGAGCCGCAGCCGTTACGGTAAGGTGCCCTGTGGTGCCCATCCACCGGGTTTGCCAGGAAGCATCCCATTGCAGCGGGCTGCCAAAATCAGGCCACAGCTTATTGAATGTTTCCAATGACGCGTCGGGCTGTTCTGCAACGGCATCGAGTATGCGCTGTCCCTGCAACGAAGCAATATGCGTTTTAAAATCAACCGGCTTATCAGCCAATGTAATAAACACATCTTGTTCGGGAAGCCACATGGCGCCATGCCTGATGAGTTGTTCTAATCCTATAGTAAAACCCTGTGCACCTTCCCTGTCTAACTGAACAGTAAGTAAAGGTGCATCAGGTTTATTCCAGGGATCATCTTTTAAACGCGCTGCCTGCCCCGGCGAACCATTTATCATAAGGTATCCCCACATGGCATCGTCATCCACTGCATAACCATCCTTCCACCCCGCTAATTTCCTTAGCGGAGCAGAAGGTTTTGTCCAATTTATATCCGCGATCAGTTCATCGGTATCGCCTGCACCGCAATTAAGCACAGACAGGGTTGCCACCTTATCATTCTTTTCAATTCCCTTACCCGAAAGTGCGGAAATGGTAAGACCGGCAGAACCACTGATCAACTGTACCGTACGGGCTGTACGGGAATGCGCCGTATGGCCAAAAGATAGTTTCAGCTTAACACTTTCCGTGCCGGCTGGTTTTGTTTGTGCAACAACGGATGAGGTAAAATATACACTCATTCCCAACCCCAATACAATAGTGGTTAACTGTTTTATACCTGTCATGATGCTTCGCCTTAATCTTATTCCTTAAAGATAACTATTGATAATTTGGATTTTGCTCAAGTTGCGGATTTACATCAATGGCAGACTGCGGAATGGGTAAAAGATAATTTTTTGCAGGATCAAAAGCTTTTGCACCACCACCTGCAGGCACTACCGTATACACCGTGTTTCCTCCAACAATATCAATCTTAATAGCATGCACTGTTCCGTTGAGCTTAACTTCTGCAAGTCTTGAGCGCAACAGGTCGGGTAGTCTTTTATCCTCAAAAGCCAGCTCCACCCTTCTTTCACGAAGAATGGCCTTACGCATATCTGCCTGGTTCAAACCCGGCGTTAAGTCTGGCAAATCAGAGCGATCCCGCACTTCATTTATTGCATCATACACCGACTGGTCGGGGCCGGTGGCCTCATTTCTGGCTTCGGCATAGCTCAGCAGCACTTCTGCATAGCGGAAGATGATAAAGTTCGCGCTGTTGCCATTATCCTGCGCGCCGGCATATTTTGGATTTACCATTTTGCGAACATAATAGCCTGTTCTGGTTGATATGCTGCTGTTATTCAGATCGGTGGCATTCAGGCTGCCCACGCCCTGTTTCATGATCATGGTAGCACCCAGCCATTCCGATTCGTCGTATACTATAGACTCATAAAACCTTTTTTCCCGGTTAGCATAAGGGTTCTGCGGATCATAACCCGATGCAGGATCGGTAATGGGTAATCCGTTGGCCATCGCGTATTCATCTACTATATCCTGTGTGGGATCTAAATGCCCCCAGCCGGTTAATGAGCCATTTACAAAACGCGGCCCTATCTGTCCTACATAATTAGCTAAAGAAGTGCCGCCCAAATGCTGCCGGCTGAATATTACTTCCACGTTATTATTATTCTCTTCATAGAAAAGTGTACCGTAATCCGAAAACAGGCTGTATTTATTTAAGTCAATTACTTTTTGAAAAGTAGTAGCAGCTTTTTCCCAACGCGATAAATCATTGTTCGGGTTTTTCAGTGCCCCTGCATTAAACAATTCGGTGCTTCCCTGTAAAGTAAGCGCGGCGCCGCGCGTGGCTCTTCCCGATTCTGCATTTATTGGCAAATCAGGCGCTATTGCAGCACATTCTGAAATAATAAAATCAGCCGTTTCTTCAGAAGTATTGCGTGCCCTGAAAACCGCATCACCCTGCTCCGTTAAATTAAGCACATCGGTAATAATGGGCACTCCGCCATAATAGGTCCATAACAAAGAATAAAAATACGCCCGCAGAAAACGCGCTTCCGCCAGTCTTACTTTTTTCCAGCTTTCAGGCAAATCGGAAGCTGTTGCTCTTTCTATAAATAAATTACATTTCCGGATATTGGTATACTGATTCCATTTGCTGGGCGTATTGCTGGGAATATAAAGACCAGGTCCGTAAACATTGGTGCTTACACGGCCGGCCTGACCATTCAATGAATTGTCGGAATAATTATCCCAGGGATCATCTGTTGCCATAGAGGGTATGGACGCATAGATATTATTAAGAAACAGATCCGCATTTTCGGAACTTGTCCAGAGTGTGGCATCTGAAACCTGTTGCTTGGGCGTTACCTCCAGGAATTTCTTGCAGGAGGTGAAGGAAAATGAGGCCAGCATCATAATGATTGCGCCCAATGATATCTTAAAGAGTTGCTTGTTCATACTTAAATATTTTTTGCTCATTAAAAGGTAATATTAGCTCCTATTGAGAGTGCTTTCTGATTAGGATAGCCCCAGGTACCATTGGGTATCCATGAATTGTTGGGACCAACTTCCGGATCGTAGTTCATCAGTTTTGTCCAGGTAAGAATATTTTGTCCGGACACATAAATCCTGGCGCTCTGAATTTTAATACGGCTCATAACAGCCGATGGAATAGTATAAGAAAGCGTAGCGCTCTTCAACCGAAGGTAACTGGAACTACCCATCCAGAAAGAGGATCGTTGCTCATTATTTACTGTTGGCGAAGACGTTAAACGTGGAAATTTAGCATTGGTATTTTCCGGGGTCCAGTAGTCAAAATTCTGAACATAAGGAAGCATGGTTTCCCAGAAAGGCATGATAGAAGAGCCGTGATAATACCAATTGGTTTTAGCCGTACCCTGGAACAGCAGATCCAATGCAAAGCCCTTATATTTCACTCCCGGAGAAAACCCATAGATAATTCCCGGAACTGCTGTTGGATCGCCAATTACGGTTAGATCATCATTATTGATCTGGCCATCTTTATTAAGATCTTCATACCTGATATCGCCCGGTTGTACTGCTCCCCAGGGTTGTGTGGCTATTCCCGGCTTTAAAGCGCCGCTGCCATCAAAATCGTCTGCCTGGAAATATCCTAAGGCATGATATCCGAATTGCGTTCCTAAAGGTCTGCCGGTTAGCCGCCGGTTAGGGTTATTATAAGTGGTGGGACCTTCAAAAATCTGTAGCATTTTGTTTCTGGCGTAAGTCATATTAGCGCCCAATGATACCTGCAGATCCCTGGAAAAATCATATACCGAACTGATCGTAAAATCAAAACCACGGTTTTCCATTATACCCGCATTTACCTGGCTAAGTCCAACCCCATATTCAGCAGGCACAATCACATCAGGCGTAAGTAGCATGTTGGATCTTTTTTCATAGAAATAATCTATTTCAAAATTCAATAACCCCTGCCATAAGTTGGCTTCCAGGCCGATATCTGTTTTTTTGGCCCGCTCCCATGTAATAGCGGGGTTAGGCTCTGCTCTTTCGCGGATTCCCTGAACGGCATTGCCGCCCAAAATGTAATTAGTGCCCAATACGTCATAGGTGCTCATATACTGGAAAGGACTACCGGCAAGAGCCCCTACTTCACCATAAGAAGCTCTTACTTTCAGGTTGTCGAGCCAGTTGAACTTATTCTTCAAAAAGTTTTCTTCTGATAAGCGCCAGCCCACAGAAAAGGCAGGGAAGAAACCCCAACGTTTGTCCGGAGCGAAATAATAGCTTCCGTCATAGCGACCGCTTGCTTCCACCAGGTATTTCTGCGCATAGTTATAAGCAACCCTGTATACCAGGCCCGCCTGCCTTGCAGTGCTGGAAGCGCCGCCTGTAGACATGTCGGATGCGCTGGAGCTACCCATATTAATTTCATCAATGGTTAAATTAAAATTCCTTCTTGATGCAGCGAGGCTTGCCAGATCATTGGCTTTCGCTTCAAACAAGCCCAGCACCCCTATATTATGTTTTCCAAAAGAGCCGTCGTAGTTAAACCCGGCCTGATAGGTGAGCTGTGTTGCAAAATCTATGTTTTGGCTGAGTGAAGGCTTGGTTTGCCCCCAGATACCATCATTGATAACATAAGGCGTTTGCGACTTATCAAGGCTTGCTTTGTGCACAGGCAGGGTCCATAATTTACGTGATGTGTACGTAGGATCGTATGCGATGGTTCCCCTTAATTTTAAGCCCGGAACAAAAGGTATTTTCTGCTCAACGGATAGTTGCGAATACAGCGCGTTGATATTGTACTTATCGTATCCGCTGTTGAAAAGGCTTCCGGTAAGGAATGTTCCCGGCATACCGTTGCTGAAATATAAAGGCCCGTATAACGGGTGCAGGTAGCCGACCAGCTCAAAAATACGACCGGTAGATACAGCGGGGAAGTTGCTGTTTTGATTGCGTCCGTTCAGGTTAAACGAAACCGAAGTAGTGGACGTTACCTGGGCATCCAGGTTCAAAGTAAGATTAAAACGGCGTGTATTGGTTATACCGGAAGACTTCCACATACCGTCCTGGTGCATATAGCCGAGCGCCGCGTAATACTTTACTCTTTCCGAACCGCCTGAAATCTCAACATTGTGCTGTGTTATTAATGCATTTTTATTGGTGATGGTACCCCATATATCGTTATGTGTCGGGTATGCGTCTGGGTCAGAGCCGTCCTGGAATTTTTGCAATTCTTCCGCAGTATAGGCTGCAGGTAACCCTTCATTGGCAGCGGCCGCATTTCTTAATGTAGCATACTGGAATGAATTTACAAAATCGGGCAATACCACGGGGTTCTGAAACCCTACATAACCGTTATAGGTAAGCGATGGCGCGCCGGTCTTACCTTTTTTGGTAGTAACCAGTATTACACCATTAGCTCCCGCAACACCGTAAGGCGCTACAGCAGCGGCATCTTTTAACACCGTAAATGTTTCTATTGCATTAGGATCCAGGTGTTGAAACGATCTTGGAATACCGTCAACAATCAGCAGCGGCTGGTTGGCTCCTGTGGAAGACACGCCCCTGATGTAAATATTGGAACCGTCGTATCCCGGTTCGCCTGAACCCTGCTTTACAATAACGCCAGACACTCTTCCGCCTAAGCCATTACTTAAATTGGCAATAGGCACAGAAGCGATTTCTTTCCCTTTCATAGTGGATACCGCCGCAGTTAAAGACGTTTTCCTTTGCGTTCCATACCCTACTATTACCACATCGTCCAGCACATTGCCTGCCGATGCCTTCAAAACAATAGTGAGCTGGTTTTGGTTACCCACTTTTCTTGTTTGTGTTTCATACCCTGTATGGGAAATAACAAGCGTTTGTCCGCTCGAAACATTTAAGGTAAACACACCAGCTTCATTTGTGGTGGTACCCTGTTGTGTTTCCTGAATGATAACAGATACATCTGCCAAAGCAGTTTCACCATCTGTAATTTTACCTGTAAGCGTAAAACCGGTTTGCGCAATAACAGCTCTTCCTAGAAGGAGAGCAACAAACAGCATAAGAACTGTTTTTCCTGAAGCGGGGAATGGTAATGATTTTAATTTCATAGCAATTATTTTGTGTATTTAGCTTAAAACAGCATCCGGTTCTAAAGTGTACCGGTTCTATGTTACAAAAATATTTGTTGAGCAAACAGTATTATTACACCATCTTGCTTATTCCGTATCCTATCTTGTGTTTCTTTTGAAGCCAGGTTGCCGTTTTCCCTTTTCTCGTCATGGCGCACAACCGTATATTCATGCAATGATAATAATGAAGTAAAAGGATATGCTATATGAGCGGTATAGTCATTATATTATTATGATATAAAAGGTAGAATAAAACACATCAGATACCATTGCATTATACGTGCAGGCATCCAGGCAAAGCGGGTTATTATCTTATTTTGCGCATTTACTGTCCTATTTTGTCGTACAATATGTTAAATAATAAAAAAATAATACAAATTACTATATATTTAAAAAATGAAACCGCACTATAAGCCCATACCGTCCGAATCAAAGTTATTCAAAGTAGAATTTCAAAAAAACACTAAAGAGTTTTACTATCCTTGGCACTATCATTCGGAACTGGAGCTGGCCTTTATCCTGAGCGGTAAAGGAGTAAGATACGTAGGTAATTCTATTGAAAATTTTTACGAGGAGGAGCTTGTTTTGCTGGGCTCTAACTTACCGCACACCTGGAATACTACTGCAGACCAGGAACAGCCCGTAACCGCTATTGTTATTTATCTGAAAGAAGAATTTTTTGATAAATCATGGATGCAAAGCATAGAATTTGAATCCATCCGGAATTTAGCCGTATCAATGAACAAGGGTATTAAGGTTGACAACGGGGTAGTTATGGCATTAAAGCAAAAATTCTTCAACCTCCTTAACGCGTCGCCATTTGATAAGCTGATGATACTGCTGCAGATATTGCAGGATCTGGCCCATAACTCCGCGTTCAGGTTTTTATGTGAACAGGAATTTACCGGTGACCTGAATGATACCGACAAAACACGCATCAACGCCGTTTACAATTATATTCAAACGCATTACCAGGAGCAGGTTTCCCTTGCCGATATCGCATCAAAGCTAAACATGAGTGAAGAATATTTCTCCCGGTATTTCAGTAAAACCATGAAAAAGCCCTTCTTTGAATTTTTAAATGAATACAAAATCAACAGGGCCTGTAAACTACTTATTGAAACCGATAAGCAAATAAGTGAAATATGTTATGCTTCCGGATTTGAAAGCATTCCTTTTTTCTACAGGCAGTTTAAAAAATTCAAAGACTGCCAGCCCAAAACTTACCGCATGAACTATCAGAAGGTGTCTTTGTATCAACCGGTATAACTACCATGTAAAATTATTTAAATACAATGTTATTCCAACAAACCTGGTTCAAAAGTCAATACCCGCTGCTGTATGAAGTAATTATGTTTGTACACTATTATGTTCTCCGGAGATTCAGGTCTTCCCAAAAAAGTATTACCACACCGGATACATCTCTCTTACTTAAAAATATCATCACTTATATATCCCGCGTTCGTGTAAGGTCTTAAATAAACGGTATCCTTATTCATATTCCTCATCCAAAGTTCATTATCGTCTAATTCTTCAGGCGGATACTGAGATGTGTTGCAGCGCATGGCATCCCTGGCAATTTTGTTTTCCTGTTCGCTGCACCATATCCGTATAGGCAAGTACTTTTTCTCTACTGATTTATAACCCCGGTGATAATCCATTGATATTTCTGACTTATACGGTGGCTCATCTCTCCAGTGTTCGGTTGGTATCGCAGTATAAAATAATTTTCCAAAATGGGATGACTGCCCTGACTGGAAAATTTCAGTAACCACCGCCCCAACCATCCTGTGATCAGGATGGCCCGAGCCGCCCTCTGCTCCCCAGGTGATAACGATATCCGGCTTATAGATCGTAATAATACTGTCTAATCTTTTTCTTAAAATGGAAAGCGCATTACGATTGGTCAATTTGCCGTCTCCCAAGCCAAGCATGATCGGCGGATTTATACCCAGTGTTTTGCATGTACATTCTGTTTCCCGCGCCCGCACACGGGCAAGCGAATCTCCTGCAGGAATTTTAGCGTGATCGCGAACACCCATATCTCCATTGGTAGCGATCGTTAAATACACCTTATGCCCCTGCAATGCAAGTTTGGTAAGTAAAGGGCTAACGTCAATCTCATCATCGGGATGTGCAAACACTGCCATTATAGTTTTGACTGATGCGCTGTTTTCTACTGTAGATTCTAAAGATGATTTTTGTTCGTTGCTACAGCTAAACAATAAAACAGAGGCCGCTAAAAAAAAATAATTGCTCATTGGTATTGCTTATGCGTTGATCCATAAAATTAAATGCATTCACACATCAACTGTTAATCAATTTGGATAAAGTAGTAACCTATTTTGTACAAAATAAGATAATGAACAGTTGAAATAGATGAAAAAAAGATTTTACATTACTTGTACATTTGGCGATATGGAGTTACGGGTACTTTTTTACATAATGATTATTGCTGCATTGAGTGGGATTGATTGTAACCCCGGGAAAAGCAGCCGTACTGCCAGCTCATCCCCCGTAACAGTTACCGGCGATTTTGATTCAGGCAGCATTGATACTTTATGGGAATCAAAACCGAATTTCCTCACCGGTTGGCCCATTCACTGGAAACAAAAGAGCAGCAGCGATAATCAGTATTATTGGTTTTATTTCAAGCTCAATAATGTGGCTGGCAAAGACATTACTATTAAACTTGATAGTCTGGCGGGTATTTACAGAGGTGGTCCGCACCTCATTTATACCAAAGGCACCCAGCCTGTTTATTCCTATGACCAGAAAAACTGGCAGAGAATAAGCAATGTTCGGTATGATGACAAACTTCATTCGCTTACTTTTCGTAATACCTTTGCAGCAGATTCCGTGTGGGTGGCTTATGCGCACCCCTTCTCTTACAGCCAGGGATTGGCGTTGATTGATTCCATTGCCGGTAAACCATTTTTAACTATTGAAACTTTAGGCACAACGCAACAGGGCAGAAACATTCACTTACTAACGGTTACGGATACAGCTATCTCTGATGTTGAAAAGAAAACAGTGTTTATTACAACACTGCAACACCCCGGTGAATACTGTGGCGGGTACGTAGTATCAGGACTTCTTAACTTCCTGCTCTCAGATGATGAAAATGCCGCTATTGCAAGAAAAACGACAGTATATAAGATCATCCCGATGATGAATCCCGATGGTATCTTTCATGGCATAACAAGGTTCAATGGCAACTATGAAGACCTGAACCAGGAATGGGACGATGATTTTACCGATACCCTTCATCTGCCTGTTGAACCGGAAGTAGCTTGTGTAAAAGAATGGATACGCGGCTGGCTAAATTCAGGGCGACATATTGACCTCGGTCTCGATATTCACAGCCAGGGACAACAGGGCTCAATGAACCTGCTGCATACGCCCGAAAGCATGTTAGCTGACCTTACACCACATTTCAATAACTACTGGCCCGTAGAATACATTCCTATGGAATTTCCCGGATCGCTGAACAATTGCCTGGCAAAGGAGTTTCATATTCCTTCGGGTACTTTTGAAATACCGCAATCAGGAATTAAAAATGAAGCATATCTCACCATAGACGATTATTACAATTACGGAAAAGGTATCGCGCTGGGGATTACAGATTATTTTTTAAAAAGTAAATGACAAATGTTTGAACATTTCACGCAAAGGAGCAAAGACCGCAAAGAAAATGACATTGCGTGCGCTGACCCGCTGCAAACGCCGCGTGAAATTTTTATGAGGAAACACATATCAAATTCATAAACCTTAGCATGAAGCAGATCATATTCTCTATATTCCCATTACTGTTCCATTCATTTGCATTTTCGCAGGCATTGGGCACCGATCCCGAAAAAGGCATGGGCACTTATAAAAACCGCATTTTTTTTAATCTTGAAAGATATTGGGACAGTACTAAAGTTTGTTCAAACCCGCACAAAGGATGGAGCGTTCATTATTTCAGCAATAGTATATCGAACTACGGAAACCGCCTGGCGCCCCACGATTCCCTGCCCGACTTTCCGGGACTGAATGATATTTATTTCAGGCTGGCATGGAGCTATCTCGAACCTAAAGAAGGCGTTTATAACTGGACATTGATAGATACTCTTATTCAAAAATGGGTAAAGTGGGGGCATACGGTTTCCTTTCGCATTACCTGTAAAGAAACGAATATTGTATACGCCACTCCCGAATGGGTGAGGCTTGCAGGCGCCAAAGGCAACTTCATCAATCACCCCGATCTTAAAACAAAAGCATGGGCGCCGGATTACGATAACCCTGTGTTTTTACAGAAGTTGAACAATTTTCACAAAGCATTTTCGGAACGCTACGATGGCAAACCCTGGGTGGAATATATTGATATCGGCAGCCTGGGCGATTGGGGCGAAGCGCATACCGCATATTCCGGCTTTAAGGATATTCCGGCAGAAATACTGAAACTGCATATTGACCTGTATAAACGCTGGTATAAAAAAACCACCCTTATCATCAGCGATGACGCCATAGGACAACGGGATACCGATGACGGCTCGGATTATATTATATTCGACTATGCACTAAAAAACGGCATTGGGTTCAGAGATGACAGCGGGAATGTGCAATGGTATAAAACTCTCGGGTTTGGACCGGCGTGCATTCGTACGCCTGAGCTTTTTTCTGCTACCTATAAAAAGATCCCCGTGGTGCTTGAGTCTGATCATTACGGGGATGTTGTTAAAGGCAATATGTGGAACAATGGTGAAGGCTTGCTGAAAGCCATATACGAAACGCATGCTTCGCTTGTGGGGTTTCATTATTATCCCCGTGAATGGCTTAGTGAAAACTATGAGTACGCAAAAAAGATAACAAATATTGCCGGCTACTGGTATTTTCCAAAATTCGCCATGCTGCCGGATACCCTCCGTAAAAACAGTGAGCGCAATTATTTGCGGCTTACCTGGGAGAATCACGGCGTGGCGCCGGCCTATCATAAGTTCATTTTATCTGTGGCATTGATCAGTAAGCAAAACGGAAAAAGATTCGTGCAAGACCTGACAGGATCTGACTGCCGCAACTGGCTGCCGGGAGAGATAATTGCCGAGCATCACCCATTAACGGTAGATAAGAACATGCAACCCGGCGTTTACGACATAGCTATAGGGCTACGGGACGAATGCGGCTTTCATAACAAAGCTATTGAGCTGCCCATAAAAGACAGCAGGAAACTACCGGGAGGATTTTATAAGATAGGAGAAATTGTAATAAACTAACTTAACTTAAATATTTTTTCAACACATAGGCGCAATAAGATCATAGGAAAACACGGGGTTAAATTAAAAAAATGAAGCAATCTATATTATCAAAATGACTGAAAATATGCCTCAGCAAACACTGTATTCAGATATACTCCGCGATAACCTGGATTATACCCTGTTTTCATGGAGTAAGCAAAAAGGAATTAATCCTATACTGGTGGAGAAAGGACAAGGTGTTTATTTTTATGACTATGAAGGGAAAAAATACCTTGATTTTTCATCCGGGTTAATGAATGTCAATATTGGGCACGGGCACCCGCGGGTTGCCGCTGCGGTGTTACAGCAAATGAACCAGGTGAGCTATGTTACACCGTCTTGCGCTACAAAAGCCCGCGGTAACCTCGGCAATAAGCTGGCTGAAATTGCACCGCCGGGAATAAGCAAAACCTTATTTACTACAGGTGGTGCAGAATCCATCGAAAATGCCATTAAGTTAGCAAGGCTGTATGCAGGCAAACATAAAATTTTGGCCCGGTACCGTGCTTTTCATGGCGCTTCTTATGGTGCCATGAGCGCAGGCGGAGATCCGAGAAAAATACCGCACGACAGTCAACAGGTTGGAAATATCGTTCATTTGGAAGATCCTTACTGCTATCGCTGTCCATGGTCGCAACCAGGACCTGATTTATGTGGACGGGAATGCGTAACTCACATTGAGCGTGTAATACAGTTTGAAGGTCCTGAAACGATCGCAGCCATTATTATGGAGGGAGAAAGCGGCACTTCGGGTTGTATCAAATATCCCGAGGGATACCTGATGCAGGTAAGAGCGCTCTGCGACAAATATGACATCCTGTTTATTGCAGATGAAGTAATGAGTGGCTTTGGAAGAACCGGTGATTGGTTTGGCGTAAATGTTCATGATGTGATCCCTGATATGATTGCTACGGCAAAAGGAATAACGGCAGGTTATTTACCGCTTGGAGCGCTGATGGTGAGCGATAAAATTGCTGCCCGGTTTGATGATCAGGTATTATGGCTTGGGCTAACCTATTCCGCACACCCGGTTTGTTGCGCTGCGGCGCTGGAAGTATTAAAAATTTATGAAGACGAAAACATGATTTCTAACGCGGCAGAGATGGGAAAGTATATTGACAGGCGTGTAAAGGAAATGCAATCCGTTCACCCCAGCATCGGTGATTTTAGAAATACCGGTTTGCTCGGTTGTATTGAGCTGGTTAAGAACCGTATTACAAAAGAGCCAATGGCTCCATATAATGCAAAACCATCAGAAATGACTATAATGAATGAGGTATCCACCTGTCTGAGAAAACTCGGCATGTATACTTTTGTACGGTGGAATTATATTTTTATCGCCCCGCCGCTTTGTATTACTGCTGAACAAATTGATGAAGGATTGAGCATTATTGCTGAAGCGCTGAAAATTGCAGACAGGCATTGTTATGCATAAATTTATTGCAACTGGCGTCATTTATAAAAGTCATATAATTCCATTAACCTGTCTTTACGCCCGGAAAGAAAGCTACACAACAAATCATTATCATAACCGGAAACCACGCATAAAAAATGCAGCGCCATTAGCACCGTTGTTGGCGGTGTTAAGGCATTTGCCCATGGCCTCACCAACAATAGAACTGAATTATCTATTCTATTGTTAGCAAGTTGCTGGTATGTCCGCGCGCTATTATTTTACCGCTTCAAACGGGTTGGATGCCTGGTCTGTCCAGCGGTACAATTGAAGATTGCAATATTGCTTTTTATTTTCCGTAGTCCCGTTTTGAGAGATATAGAAATAGCCGTTACTCAGCGAATGCATGCCGGTAGCGCCCCATGCATAATGCCACCCGTATATACCGCTTTGCTCATCATATATACCGGCTTTTGCCAGTTGCAACACTTTGCCCTTCTCACTGTTATCAAACCCTTTTAATGCCTGCAGCTCCGCGCTTTCGGAGCCGTTTATTGCAAACAGGCTATAATTGGGGAAGCCTGGTTTTTTCCCGGGATAAACGGCAGCAAACCAATACCCGGTGTTCGCATCATATTCTAAATTTTGAATACCATACGTTGTATTTCCGGTGTAAAGGAAATATTTGTTAAGAGGTTTGTCCGGCCCGGTTACATTAAAACGGCTTTGCGAAAGGGGGCGTTCGTGCTGCTGTAAGCTGTTTACATCGTATTGCAAAATTACCTGGTAATCGTTGTCGGTGCGTGAGGTATCACCATATATGCCATAAGCGAGGTTCAGTAAGTTCTTTCCCTGCTTTTGTCCAAACTGAGGGCCGAAAGCAATACCGTCAATACCACTGCATCCATAGCGGTGTTTTGTTTGCTTTCCCCTGTTCGTTACCATTGTGTTATAATCGTCAACCACTTCTTTTAAATAAACAGTGCTGATAATATTGCTTTCTTCAGCATTCATGCCCGGCCGGGTTATTTTTTCTCCATCAAAAATGGCGATATAGAAAGAATTTTCTTCATTGTCGCCTGATGTCAATTTGTTTCCCAATCCCTGTAAAATCCCTTTCCCTATTTTATCATTTTTATACTCCAGCGAGGCATAAATACGTCCGTCTCCGGGATTTATATCTAAGCAGCCCAGGTGCCCCAGGAAGCCATCCACACTCCCGATGACCTCTCCCTTTAAGTTGGTCTTTACCAGGCTTGTTGTAAACGAAAAATAAGCATACCCGCGTTTGGTATCAACAGCAACGCCCTGTACATGAAAATTACCATCTTCGATGTAGATGTTATGAGGAAGACTGTTTATGGAAAACTGTTCATTATTGTTACCGGCTTGCTGACCTTTCTGAAAAGCATTACAACCCCATAAAGCAAAGAGCAATAAGCATAATGTCAGGTTATTTCGGATTTTCATACACATTGGTTAAGATTGCTCATTTGTTGTTTCAATAAATGTATAATATAAATGTTCATTTTTTCACTCCATTTTTTGCGTGTAATTGCTTTTCTGTTTGATCAGGCGCCTTAGTCAGGACGGAAAGTGATTTGAAATAAATATAAAAAAAGCGACAGGCTATACAAACCGGTCGCTGAAAAATCAGGGAAAGCAGGAAACTGTTTACCTGTTAATAAGGATCTGCCTTGAACGTACAGGCTGATTTCCTTCAAGCACCTGCAATACATAGGTACCTGCGCTAAGATGCTTATTCAGCTTCAGCTCTGCTATTTTACTGTTTGCACTCACTTCCTGCTGTTCAATTATTTTACCGGTAATGGTAAGCAGCCGGAGCGTAAGTTTGTTTTGCACTGCCCTGTCTAATTCAACACGTATTATATTTCCTGCCACGGGATTGGGAGAAACAACAAAATTTCTTTCTTCCGTAAACCGAACACTCAAAACATCGGAATACAATGTTTTCTCACCGGTTTCCGTATAAGCTAACCGGTAATAGTTTACACCCGGAAGCGGGGATTCATCTTTAAAACCATAGCTGCTGGAAATACCATTGGTTCCTGAAGGATAATACAAGGTACCTATTGTGGTAAAATCTGCGCCATTACCGCTGCGTTGTATATTAAACCGGCTTTCCTTGTCCATGCCCGCATTCCATGTTAGCTGAACACTCCTGTCTTTTTTTACTGCCCTGAAATCGGTAAGCACAATGGGAAGAATGGTATTGAGACCGAATACTTCAAATTCATACAAAGAATAGCCATAGCCGGTATTACGGGTTATGCCGTGCATTCTTACATGCCGGCCGGAAACTGAAGGGTTTATAATTATATCATTAATATATTGGGTTGAGGTGTTACCGGTTATGGAAGCTGCAACCGACCAGTTCGTTCCATCGGGAGACACTTCAATATTAAAACTGTTTCCGTTCGCTACTTCCCAGTATAATTTCACTTCCGTTATTTCATATGATGCGCCGAGGTCTACAGCAATCCACTCATCATTATTATAAACGCTTGACCAGCGCCTGTATTCAACATTATTTCCATCACGCGCCTTTCCGTTAATAACATTTGTTCCTAACCCGTCAAAAGCCCAAACGGGAATATTATTGCCATTTTCATTTGAAGACGAAGTGCCTGTTTTAAGATAAGCCAGGTTTACTACCGGAACACTAACGGCCGGTGTACCGTACACTTCAAGCTCATATAAAGAAAAACCCCAGGCTGTTCCCCGCACCAACCCATGCATCCTTATAAACCGGCCGGAGAAACTGCTGATATCCATTGTATTGTTCAGGCTGATATTGCCTGTTATACCTGCTGCAACTGTCCAGCCAAGCGCATCGTCCGAAACTTCAATATTAAAATCGCGGCCTAATGCTGTTTCCCAAAATAATTTTACTTCGGTAAAGTCGTACTGCTGACCCAGGTCAATATAGATCCATTGATTGTCTGCATAGGTACTCGCCCAGCGGGTGCCATAATTTCCATCCGTAACATTTACCGGCAACAATGCGCCGCTTTCATCTGAGGAAGAATAAGCGTTCTTTCCTAATGCAATATTGGTTTGCGCCGTTGTGGTACCGGCCAATAAAAGTGAAATAAAGAACAAAAAAAATAAAGGGTAAATTTTTAGTGTCATAAACGTTAAAGTTTGGTTAGTGAGAAGACAAGCACAATTGTTTTATAAGTGTATTTTATTATTTAAATACAAGTATATACCTATAAAAATAACATAATTTAACATACATTAAGTGTAAATACTTAAATTTTTTAGTACTTACCAATTAATTAATATGATACTTTAAAAGAAAGGCGATAAAGCCAAAAACTCAGAAAAATGGCAGAAAATATTTTGATAATATATAAGCGTAAGGCATAATAGGAAATAAGCGCTATACTAAATATTAGGGTTAATTTTGCGGTCTCTTTAAAGTCATCATTATGCGTAATATTAACATTGGACTGGTTCAAATGAGCTGCACAGCAAATAAGGCGGAGAACCTGGAAAAAGCCATCACAAAAATCCGTGAAGCGGCTCAAAAAGGAGCGCAGATCGTATGCCTGCAGGAATTATTTACTTCGCTTTATTTCTGCGATGAGGAGCAATATGAAAACTTTAAGCTGGCAGAACCCGTTCCCGGGCCTTCAACGGAAGCGCTGGGTAAAGTAGCCAAAGAAACCGGGGTAGTGATCATTGCATCTTTATTTGAAAAAAGAACGGAAGGGTTGTACCATAACACTACTGCTGTGCTTGATGCAGATGGAACTTACTTAGGTAAATACCGGAAGATGCATATTCCCGACGACCCGGCCTATTATGAAAAGTTTTACTTTACGCCCGGCGATCTTGGCTATAAAGCATTCAAAACAAAATTTGGCACTATTGGCGTATTGATCTGCTGGGATCAGTGGTATCCGGAAGCTGCACGCATAACGGCGCTTATGGGGGCCGAAATATTATTTTATCCCACAGCCATTGGATGGGCTGTTTCGCAGGATGAGGCCACCAACACCGAACAATACAATGCCTGGCAAACCATGCAGCGAAGTCATGCTGTAGCCAACGGCGTGCACGTGGTAAGCGTGAACAGAACAGGTTTTGAGCAAAACGGTGCGATGCAATTCTGGGGCGGATCATTTGTTGCCAACCCCTTTGGTACCATATTATACCAGGCAGCTCATGATCAGGAAGAAGTGCATGTAATTACACTCGATACGGCAAAAACCGACCAGTACCGTACGCATTGGCCTTTTTTGCGCGACCGAAGAATTGACAGCTATCAGCCTATAACAAAAAGATATATAGATGAGGATTAATTTCCGGGAAGATAAATGACACTATTTCCTTATTGTAAACAGCATCAAAAAAATAAAATTGGATTTCATATATACCCCACTGTATTCATTAAACGCCGAATCATCCGGATTTTCTAATATCCATGACGCCGGCCCGGAAGCGCCGGGACTTCCATTTTTTAAAACACCCGGAAAGCTGGGCTACTATTTTCCGGCAGAGTTTGCGCCACACAGCGGCACCTGGTTAAGCTGGCCGCATAAAGAAGCATCGTGGCCGGGAAAAATAAATGACATTTATCCTTATTATGCCCAATTTATTAAAGCAGTAAGCGAGGGAGAAAAAGTAAACATTAATGTAAATGACGAAGCCATGAAGTCATTTGCCATTAAATGTCTTGAAGAGGCAGATGTTGATATCAGCAAAATAGCCTTTTTCATGCATCCTACCAATGATGCCTGGTGCAGGGATCACGGGCCGGCATTTCTTATCAATCCAAAAGCAGATCATAAAAAGATAATTGTTGACTGGGGCTATAACGCATGGGGCAACAAATATCCGCCTTTCAATTTAGATGATATTATTCCAACCTTAATAGCCAACGAATATAACATCCCGGTATTCCATCCCGGCATTGTAATGGAAGGTGGCTCGGTTGAGTTTAACGGTGCGGGCACACTGCTCACCTCCACAGCCTGCCTGCTCAACCCTAACCGTAATCCACAGCTTAACCAGCAGCAAATTGAAGCCTATTTACGCCACTACTATGGGGTTGAACAAATTTTATGGGTGAGCGAGGGCATTGTGGGTGATGATACCGACGGACATATTGATGATACCGTACGCTTTGTAAATGAAGACACGGTGCTTACGGTTGTGGAAGAAAATAAATCAGACGAAAACTATGCACTCCTGCAAACCAACCTGAAGGAGTTGAAGCAAATGCGCCTGCTCAATGGCAAACAACTTAATATTATTGAGCTGCCTATGCCCGATGCAGTGGTTTATGAAGACCAGCGCCTGCCGGCATCGTATGCCAATTTTTATATCGCCAATGCCGCGGTTATCGTTCCAACCTACCGGTGCAGACAGGATGATATAGCCCTGCAGCTTATCGGGGATTGCTTCCCCGACCGAAAGGTAGTAGGCATAGACTCAACTGATCTTATATGGGGGTTAGGAAGCTTTCACTGCCTGAGCCAGCAGGAACCGTTGGTGTAGGAAGTTTGTAGTTTGGATCACAGGGTGAAAGTGAGAAAGTGAGTGGTCAGTAGTGAATAGTCAGGGCTACCCTACACCCCTATACCTTACACCTTACACCTTACACCCTCTACCCTGAAACCCGTTTTACCAAAACTTTAAGCACTAAGCAGCCTCATTTACCGTTCATAAAAAGCATTGTTTGTAATTTCGTTATCTTACATTATCACGCATGAAAAGCATATTTCCATATTTTTTTTTATTGTGCACAGTCAGTACCGGCCTTAGCGCTTTTTCCCAAACCAGTAAAAGCAGCTTTCTTACAGAAATGGCTGTGCGTGAAGACTCCATGAAGGCTTATGCTTTTGATATTGTAAATGCCCGTGAAGCAGCAGAACGGTTCCGCGCCGACAGTATTTTTACCCGTATGCTGGTAAGAGCGTTAAAAGAAAAGCATTCTTTTTCCTACCCTTTTGATTCCCTTCAAACCATATCCCGGCTATATGCGCCCGACAGCAGCTTCCGCATTTTTACCTGGCAACTGGTGCAGGATGAAACAACGTTTCGCAGGCATGGCGCCATACAAATGAATACAGCAGACGGTTCTCTGGCATTATATCCGCTCCTTGACAAAACACAGCTTGTGGAAGACATCCAAAATGCCATTACGAACAACGAAGAATGGGTTGGCGCCATTTATTACAAAATTATTCAAACCTCCTACCAGAACAAAAAATTTTACACGCTCTTAGGCTACGATGAAAACAGCTTCAGAAGCACAAAAAAACGTATTGAGGTGCTCACCTTCAATAATGGCAAACCCGTTTTCGGAGGTCCTTTCTTTAGCTTTGAAAAGGATAGCTTGCATAAACCTGTCCAGGCAAGGTTTTCAATAGAATATAAAAAAGATGGAAATGCCAGTATAAAGTATGATGAGGAATTAGATATTATTATATTTGACCACCTGATCTCGGAAAACAACCAACCCACAAAAAAATATACCTACATACCCGACGGGGATTACGAAGGCTTTAAATGGGAAAGCGGGAAATGGGTGCACATAGATAAAGTATTTACTTTTAAGCTGGAGGATGGCCAGGCGCCTGTTGAAAGACCGGTGCGTGAGGGTAAGCTGGATATAACACCTGCTCCGGGAAAACGAAAAAACAGATAGCCCATACCGTTATACGCATTGCTTTTCCCTGGAATATTTTCATGTTACGATACCCGGTAGTTCAGATGCCGGCCATCTGTGCAACTGCTTTGGCGGCTATCCACCCGCTTGTCCAGGCATGCTGAAAATTAAACCCTCCGGTAATGCCATCTACATTCATCATTTCGCCGGCGAAGAATAAGCCGGGATGCTTTTTACTTTGCATGGTGTTTACCTCTATCGCTGATACATCTATCCCCCCACAGGTAACAAACTCCTCTTTGAAAGTGGTTTTTCCTTTTACTTCAAACGGTGCGGCAGTAAGGAGCTGTATTAATGTATTTTGCTGCTTTGTGAGCAATTCGCTCCAGCGCTGCGTTTCGGCAACATTACTTTGCTGAAGCAGGTAGTGCCATAAGCGGGCGGGTAATGCAAACGGATTACGCAGGTATATTTTGTTTGCACCATATTGCTGCCGCCACACCACCCACTCCCCGCGCAGTTGCTGCTCCGAATATCCGGGCACCCAGTTTACAAGCAGTGTAAAGTGATACTGCTTTGCCGCCAGCTCTTTTGCTCCCCAGGCGCTTAACCGCAATATACAGGGCCCGCTCATACCCCAATGGGTTATCAGCAACGGGCCTTCCGCTATTAGCTTTGTTTCCGCAACTTTAACGATCGCTTTTTCTACGCTTACACCCATTAGGCCGGTGATGCTGTTGCCCGGCATATTAAAGGTAAATAAGGAAGGAACGGGTGGTTCAATATGATGTCCGGTGAACTGCAGCCAGTTGTACTGCGATGCTTTGGGATATCCTCCACAGGCTAAACATACAAAATCAGCCTCCAGGAATCCCGTATCCGAAAAATAAATACGAAATCTTTTCTGCCCTGCATCAGGCATCCGCTGTTCATCATCGGGCATGCTGATCTCCTTTACCGCTACATTCATACGTATATCAACGCCGTAATGGCTGGCTTCCTTCATTAAACATTCAATAATGGTTTCCGAACGGTTTGTTACGGGAAACATCCGCCCATCCTTTTCCGCTTTGAGCGCTACTCCCCTCTCTTCAAACCATTTAATCGTATCGGTTGTAAAAAAATGATGAAACGCTTTCTTTACAAACCGGGCTCCCCGGGGATAATTCTTTATCATCTCTGCTATTTCAAAACAATGATGTGTAACATTGCACCTTCCTCCCCCGCTTACGCTTACCTTTGACAATAGTTTGCCGCTCTTCTCCAGCAGGGTTACTTTTAAAGCCCGGTTCATTCTGGCCGCATTTACCGCGGTAAAAAAACCGGCTGCCCCGCCGCCAATTACAACCAAATGTTTTTGCTTCATTTATTTTTACCTAATTTAACCCCGTCCATTTTAAAAATTAAAGCTAAGGCTACTTTGTTTTACTATTGCATAAAATTGCTTGCCCGGTGCAGTTTATTATTCTTTCTCAGAAGGAAAATCATATGTGGGTTTCCGCTGCATACCCTCAAAGGACCGGCAATCATTGCGTCCAATCACCCTAACTCCATGCTGGATGCTGTTGTTATTGCCTGCCAGTGCAGGCAACCGGTGCATTTTACGATCAGGAGTGATATGTTCAACAATCCCGTCTTCCGGTTTTTATTAAAAGGCTTAAACGGCATACCGGTTTACCGGGCATCTGAAGAAAAAGAAAAATTAAGAGAAAATTTCAACAGTATTGATCTTTGCAGGAACATATTAAAAAAGAACGGGATCATTATTGTTTTTTCGGAAGGCATCACCGTGCACGACTGGAAGCTAAAACCGCTAAAAAACGGAACAGCCAGAATTGTACAACACGCGCTGCTTGATCCGCAATTGGTACAAACGCTTCAGGTGGTGCCCGCTGGATTAACCTATAGCGATTATGAACATCCGGCTAAAACGATTATTATACAAACCGGGGAAATCTTTTATCCCGGACGACTCCGGCACATGGATCATACCGGTGCGTGGAAACAGGCATTTAACGCACAGTTGTTTCAAGAGCTCCGTTCACTTATTCCGGCCCTTGAAACGGATAACAGAGAAGCCATAAACATCTGGCAAACCCTTATTACCAATATAACGTATAAGGGTAACCGCAATACCTTTATTAAACATATTCATTACCAGGCAGGCGTTTTATCGGCAGCAGCTTTTGAAACTACCCTGCGCCACAAATTAAAAAGGTATTTTTTGCCCGCGCATCGTACCGGCTATTACAGAAGCTACCCTGCAGCAGTGATGCTTTGTATACCGGCACTGGCAGGGTTCATACTAAACAGCCCTTTTTACTTCCCGGTAAATAGTTTTGTAAGAACAAAAACAAAAAACACGATCTTTTATGATGCGCTCCTTTTTGGATTGCTTACCATGCTTTACCCGTTATATATTCTGTTGGCTTCTGTATTATTGGCTTATTTTACCGGCATACTCCTGACGTTATGGATTGTAGCCATTCCTTTCTGTGGCTGGTGCACTGTACAGTTTTGGGTGTATACGCTTAAAATTAAAAATCATCTTACCCTTACACCTTCAGAGAGAAAATATATGCAAACGTTCATTACCGGAATGGAATTTAATAATAAGAAGCGTCAAGGTAGGGGTTCGCCCGCTCATTAGCCTCTATTTCAGCAAAGGACGACAGTATGTGGGGTTTGTTTTTTTGCACGCAAACCGTATGTTCGTAATGCGCAGCAGGTTTACCATCCTTTGTTTTTACCGTCCAGCCGTCTTCCTCATAATATACTTCTTTTTTCCCCATATTAATCATGGGCTCAATGGCTATCACCAGTCCTTCCTTCATTTTTAAACCCGTTCCCCCTTTGCCATAGTTAGGCACCTGCGGATCTTCATGCAGTTGTTTACCCAATCCGTGCCCCACAAGCTCGCGTACAACCCCGTAGCCATACTTTCTTTCCGTATGTTCCTGAACGGCATAAGATATATCGCCTACCCTGTTACCCGCAATGGCTTTTTCCACACCTTTATATAAAGATTCTTTTGTAACCCTAAGCAGTTGCTTCGCATCATCAGCAAGGGCTGCCAAAGCAAATGTATAAGCGCTGTCGCCATGATACCCGTTCATAAATACCCCTACATCAACAGATACGATATCACCCTCCTTTAACGCTTCGTTATTGGGAAATCCGTGCACTACGGCATCATTTACGGAGATACAGCAAGTAAAAGGAAAGCCTTTGTAGTTTTTAAAAGATGGGATGGCTCCGTTATCACGAATAAATTTTTCTGCCAGTATATCTGCCTGTAAAGTAGTAACACCCGGCTTTAAAAAGTTAGCCACCTCGGCTAAGGTGGCGCTAACCAATAAACAACTTTTCCGGATTAATTCAATCTCATCATTCGTCTTATAGTAAACCATTTTTTATATCGAAACGGGTGATGTGGTCTGCCTTCCCTGCAAGCGTCCGCTTTTCATTAATCCATCGTACTGGCGCATCAGCAAATGGGTTTCAATTTGCTGGAGCGTATCCAATATTACAGCCACCATAATTAAAAGAGATGTTCCTCCAAAGAACGATGCGAATAATGGCGTAACCCCGGTTCTTTGAATAAGGCCAGGTAATATACCGGCAATAGCGAGGAAAAATGCACCGGGCAAAGTAATTCTATCCATAATTTGCCCTATATAATCGGCGGTAGGCTGACCGGGCTTTACACCCGGAATGAACCCGTTGCTTTGTTTTAAGCTATCTGAAACCTGTTTAGGGTTAAATATCAATGCAGTGTAAAGGAAAGTGAAAGCAATTACCATTACGCCATATACAACCATATACCACGTATTGCTGGGATCAGAAAATATCCTGGCAATACCCTGCCCGCTTTCAAATGAAGAAAAGGAAATGAGCGTAGGCAGGAACATGATTGCCTGGGCAAAAATGATAGGCATTACACCGGCTGCATTTACCTTTAAGGGAAGAAACTGCCTTGCTCCCGTAAACTGCCGGTTTCCTACTATTTGCTTGGCGTAATTGATAGGTATCTTTCTTACCCCCTGCACCAGGATAACCAGCCCAAGTATAACGGTTATAAGCACCGCAATTTCAATAAGGAAAAAAATCAAACCACCGCCGCCTCTCACCTGTTTTGCGGCAAACTCCTGGAACAATGCCTCAGGTAATCTTGCCAAAATTCCTACCATGATAATGATGGAAGTACCATTACCCAAACCCTTGTCCTGAATTTTTTCTCCCAGCCACATTACAAATAAAGTACCTGAAGTAAGCAGCACTACCGTTGATATCCAAAAATAAGGCTGGTAAGATTCAATAAGCGCATCGCGGTTTTGATTGGTAAGATAGGCTACAAATGTACCCGCCTGCAATAAAGTTACGGCTGCAGTAAGGTAACGGGTCCACTGATTGATTTTTTTTCTCCCGGTATCGCCTTCCTTCTGAATTTTCTGCATTTTAGGAACCATGATGGTCATCAATTGCATGAAAATGGATGCCGATATGTAAGGCATGATGCCTAAGGCAAGAATAGAGGCATTTGAAAATGCACCGCCTGCAAAAGTATCAAACAGTCCCAGTAAACCCTGGCTGGCTTTATGTGAAAACTCCGAAAGTTTATTGGGATCAATACCTGGTAAAACAATGTGTGTGCCAAAACGATATATCAATAACAGCAGTAAGGTTACCAATATCTTGTCTCTCAGTTCTTCAATAGTCCAGATATTCTTCAGTGTCTGAATGAATTTCTTCACGAATTGTGCGTTTTAGTTTGAGCGCCAAATGGAAAATAACCCATTTAAAATGCGTTATGCAAGGTAAGAAAATTTACTTTACTATTTCTACAGATCCGCCAACAGCTTCAATAGCAGCTTTAGCTTTTTCGCTAACTGCATCTACCTTAAAACTGAGCTTGCTTTTTAATTCGCCATTACCTAAAATCTTAACCTTTTCACTTTTCTTTATCAGCCCGTTCACATACAGGTTTTCAACCGAAACTTCCTGCAAATCATACTTTGCCGATAATTGTTCAATTTGACCAAGGTTAAATACTGCGTATTCAACGCGATGAGGGTTTTTAAAGCCCCGTTTCGGCAACCGGCGCTGGATGGGCATCTGTCCGCCTTCGTGCGCCATCTTGCTTTTATAGCCGGTTCTTGCCTGCTGGCCTTTATTACCTTTTGTTGAAGTGCCGCCATGCCCTGAAGCTTCCCCGCGGCCTAAACGTTTGTCTTTATGTGTGGCGCCTTTTGCGGGCCGTAACTGATGCAGTTTCATCCGTATATTTTTAATTTTTTATATTTTTGTCGGATGGAACGCCCTTTATATTTTCCCCTGTGCGGAAAAAATCATATGGGCGTTTCATGTTTATCTTTTTTACTCAACGCCCGGAAAACATTCGGGCTCGCTTTTAATAATTTGAAATTTCAAATTTGAAATTTGAAATTACTGAGCTTCCTCTACTTTTACCAGGTGATTTACTTTGTTCACCATGCCCAGTATTTGCGGGGTTGCTTCTACTTCTACAGTAGCATTTAATTTTTTCAATCCCAGCGCAGCCATTGTTTTTTTCTGACGCTCAGACCTGTCAATAATGCTTTTAACCTGTGTAATTTTGATCTTTGCCATGATTAATTATCCGTTGAAAACTTTTTTAAGTGGAATTCTTCTGTCTTTAGAAACGGCTATGGGTTCACGCAGCAGCGACAATGCCTTAAAAGTAGCTTTTACCACATTATGAGGATTGGCGGAACCTAAAGATTTAGCCAGCACGTCTGTAAGACCGGCGCTTTCCAGTACGGCACGCATGCTTCCACCGGCAATTACACCGGTACCATGGGCAGCAGGCTTGATCAGTACTTTGGCGGCGCCTTCTTTTGACCACTGATCATGCGGAATGGTTCCCTTCATTACAGGTACCCTGATCAGGTTTTTCTTCGCATCGTCAATACCCTTGGCAATAGCCTGCTGTACTTCCTTTGCTTTTCCCAAACCATGTCCCACCACGCCGTTTTCATTACCTACCACAACCAGTGCAGAAAAGCTGAATGCCCGTCCGCCCTTGGTTGTTTTAACCACACGGTTAATAGCAACCACTTTTTCCTTGAACTCGATGTCGCCGGCTTTTACCTTGTTTAAACTTACTTTTGACATTATAAACTTGTTATTGGTAATTATAATTTCACTTATCAAAAAATCAGAATTGTAATCCGCCTTCCCGTGCGCCGTCGGCAACTGCCTTAATACGGCCATGGTATAAATAGCCGCCGCGATCAAACACAACAGTATTAATTCCAAGCGCCGCTGCTTTTGTGGCAATTGTTTTTCCTACCAGGCTGCTCAGTATCACTTTCGGTGATTTTTGCGCTTTGATATCTTTATCCTTTGTAGAGGCAGATGCAAGGGTAACGCCGTTCTCATCGTCTATCAATTGCGCATACGTATCCGTGTTGCTTCTGAAAACAGATAACCTTGGTCTTTGTGCTGTGCCAGATACCGTTTTGCGAATATTGTATCTGATCTTTTGTCTCCTGATAACTTTAGCGTCCATTTTTCTTTTATTTTTTGTCCGGTGTTGCCGGATCCAATGTTCAAATTATTTACCAGCGGCTTTACCAGCTTTACGGCGAAGCTGCTCACCTGCATACTTCACACCTTTTCCTTTATACGGTTCAGGCTTACGCAGGCTCCGTATTTTTGCCGCTACCTGTCCTACCAATTGTTTATCTATACCTTCCAGCGAAATAGTGGGGTTCTGCCCTTTTTCCTGTGCGGTACTAACTTTTAATTCTTTAGGTACTTCAAAAACAATGTTATGTGAAAAGCCTAAAGATAAATCGAGCAGGTTGCCCTGGTTGGAGGCCTTAAAACCTACCCCCACCAGCTCCAGGTTCTTTTTATATCCTTCGGTTACCCCCTTAACAAGGTTGGCGGTAATTGCACGGTATAAACCATGCAATGCACGGTGGCGAATCTGGTCGGTTGGACGTAAAAAATTAACCTCCCCGTTTTTCACTTCCACTTTAATATCACGGTCAACCGGTTGCTTCAGCTCACCCTTTGGACCTTTTACAGTTACTACATTATCATCACCAACGACAACCGTAACACCTGCAGGAACTACAACGGGTTGTTTACCTATACGAGACATGTTATTTTGAGATTTAAAATTTAAAATTTGATATTCTATCCGGTTGAAAGTGTTCAGTTCCGTATAGAGAACTTAAATTATCAGTCAGCCTTTTTATTATAAAGTACCCCCCGCCAGAGGCACATTTTATATTAGCAAATATAACAAAGCACCTCTCCGCCCACGTTCTGCGACTTAGCCTGCTTATCGGTCATAACGCCCTTTGATGTACTTACGATTGCAATGCCCAGTCCGTTCATTACCCTTTTAAAGTCTGTTGGCTTGGAATACTGGCGCAGCCCCGGCCGGCTTACTCTTTCAAGCGACCTGATTGCAGGCTGTTTTGTCTGTGTATCGTACTTTAAGGCAATCTTAATAACCCCCTGTTTATTATCTTCCTCAAATTTATATTTGAGAATGTAACCCTGATCATACAGTATTTCAGTAATACGTTTTTTAAGGTTAGAAGCAGGAATTTCCACAATACGGTGGCCCGCCATCTGCGCATTACGCACCCTGGTCAGGAAATCTGCAATAGGATCTGTTACCATTTTTATGAATTAATCAGTTCAAAATTATTTTTTTCAGGGCAGACGGATTTCAAATTTGAAATCTCAAATTCTACCAACTTGCTTTTTTAACACCCGGTATAATACCATTTAAAGCCATATCGCGAAAAGCAATTCTCGACAATCCGAAATAACGGATATATCCCCGCGGACGGCCGGATACCTGGCAGCGGTTCTTTAAACGCACTTTTGAGGAATTCCGGGGCAACGCGTCAAGCGCTTTCCAGTCACCTGCAGCTTTTAGTACAGCGCGCTTTTCGGCGTATTGCTCAACCAGTCGCTCTCTTTTTCTTTGCCTGGCTTTTACTGACTCTTTTGCCATAATTAATCTTTTTTAGCATTTTTAAAAGGCATTCCTAATTCTTTCAGCAATTCATAAGCCTCTTCATTTGTAGCGGCTGATGTTACGAAAGTGATATCCATGCCTGTTATTTTATTTACCTTATCAATATCAATTTCCGGAAAGATGATCTGCTCGGTAACTCCCAGGGTATAATTACCACGCCCGTCGAAAGCTTTTTCACTAATTCCTTTAAAGTCACGCACACGGGGTAATGCCGCTGCAATAAGCCGGTCAAGAAATTCATACATCTTTACACCACGTAATGTTACTCTTGCACCAATGGGCACGCCCTTACGCAGCTTAAAGTTAGAGATATCCTTTTTTGATGTGGTAGATACCGCTTTCTGGCCGGTGATGGTTGCCAGCTCTTCTACCGCTATATCCACCAGCTTTTTATCGTTTACCGCGCCGTTCACACCGCGGTTCAAACAAATTTTTTCTAATTGCGGAACCTGCATCACGCTTTTATACGCAAAGCGTTTCATCAAAGCCGGTACAACATCTTTTTTGTACTTATCGGCCAATCTCGGAGTATATTTTGTTGTGCTCATGTTGTCAAAAATTTATTATGCTGCTATCATGTCAAATTCACAGCATCATTAAATGGTAGCGCCGGATTTTTTGGATACGCGAATTAATTTTCCGTTCTCCCTGGTACGTTTTACTTTAGCCCCTTCGCTTCCTTTGGCATCCCAAAGCTTAACGTTACTGATATGAATGGAGGCTTCCTTCTTCACCAAACCACCTTTGGTATTTTGCGCGGAAGGCTTGGTATGACGGGTAATAATGTTTGCGCCTTCCACCAGCACACGGGCCTCATCGGGAAATACTTCCAGCACTTTGCGCGGCTTTTTTACATCTTTATCGTCTCCGGCAATGATGACCACCGAATCGCCCTTTTTAACGTTAAACTTGGGTTTAAATCTTTTGCTCATTTTATTTAGCTTTTGGCTGTTAGCTCTCCGCTATCAGCCGGTTGGTTTATATAACATATTTGCTAATAGCTCATGGCTAATAGCCCATAGACCTTCCTATAATACTTCAGGCGCAAGGGAAATAATTTTCATATATCCTTTATCACGCAGTTCTCTTGCCACGGGCCCAAAAATACGGGTACCTCTGGGCTCATCAGCCTGGTTCAGCAATACCACCGCGTTATCATCGAAACGGATATAAGATCCGTCTTTACGCCGTAATTTGTTTTTGGTACGAACGATAACCGCTTTGGTAACCGTTCCTTTTTTAATACCGCCCGCAGGAATAGCATCTTTAACTGTTACAACAATCTTATCACCGATCTTCGCGTAATCCTGCCCGCTATTGCCCAGTACACGGATACACAGCACCTCTTTGGCGCCACTGTTATCTGCTACATTTAACCTGCTTTCTTGCTGAATCATCTTTTTAGTTATTTGAAATTTGATATTTGAAATTTGAAATT
>NZ_DAOMQT010000029.1:0-61969 GCF_035445465.1 Agriterribacter sp. | reverse complement strand
GTACAAAGCATCAAGAACCAAATGACAAATCACAAATAAAATTCAAATAACAAATCTGAAGCGTGAAACTCGAAATTCGTAGGGAAATGCCAACAGTAAACCACAAACGATAAACTACAAATCATAAAACCCGGGAGGAGTACTCATCTTATCGTCAGTAGTCACCTGATACCTGTTACTCCGGCAATACCGGTCCGTAATGCAATTTCTTTCCTATCTGGTCCCTGTTAGGGAAAAGAATATCATGAGCAGTTTCATATCCTTCATCTGCCACCTGGTTAAGCATGCTCCTTTCTTTATAGCGGCGGGCAGCATATACCGCCAGTCCGGCCAAAAAGCCAATGGCTACCGCAACAAGTATTTTATCAGACTTTTTCATCCTTTGTCTTTTTTTACAAAGATAAAACCGCAAAGCATATACTACGTTAAATGATGTTAATGTATACAGGAATTTATCATATTTGAAGAAAGATAGCACAGCTTCAGGATCTGTATTCTTTAAAATAAAAAGCTAAATTCGCTTCCGGATATCAAAAAAATATCTGCCAAAAAGTAAACACCCTCAAACTGTGGTGCTTTTCACATTTTAAGCAATGATGACAACACAATTAGCGCAGCTTTCCCCAACCCTGGAAGGCGAATTATACGACGATACAACAATAAGAACCTTATATGCAACGGACGCTTCGGCTTACCGTGAAATGCCTTTGGCTGTTGCCATACCCCGCTCAGTAGCGGATATAAAAAAGCTCATCGCTTTTGCCAATGCGCAAAAAACTTCGCTGATCCCCCGAACGGCGGGCACCTCCCTTGCAGGACAAGTAGTAGGGAAGGGCATCGTGGTAGACGTATCAAAATACTTCACAAAGATCCTTGAATTAAACACGGCAGAGCATTGGGTTCGGGTACAGCCCGGCGTTATACGCGATGAGCTGAATCTTTTTCTTAAGCCCCATGGCTTATTCTTCGGTCCTGAAACATCTACCGCCAACAGGGCAATGATCGGCGGCATGGTGGGTAATAATTCCTGCGGGTCTAATTCTATAGTGTATCGCAGCACCCGGGAGCATTTGCTGGAAATAAAAGCATTGCTGAGCGATGGATCGGAAGCGGTATTTAAAGCGATGGATATAGAAGCTTTTCATGCCAAATGTGAAGCACCGGGTTTGGAAGGGAAAATTTACCAGCGCATACGCAGTTTGCTGAGCAATTACGATACGCAGGAAGAGATACGGAAAGAATTTCCTAAAAAAACGGTGGAAAGAAGAAACACGGGTTATGCCGTGGACATGTTGCTCGATACCGCGCCCTTTACCGCAGGGGAAGATGATTTTAATTTTTGCAGGCTCATTGCAGGCTCGGAAGGCACACTGGCTTTTATTACGGAAATAAAACTAAATGTGGTTCCGTTGCCAAAGGAATCCGGCTTGTTATGCGTGCATTTTAATACGATAGATGAATCGCTGAGGGCAAATCTTATCGGGCTGAAATACAAGCCTTCTGCCAGTGAATTGATAGATCACTATATTTTAGAATGCACAAAAGATAATATTGAGCAACGCAGGAACCGGTTTTTTGTGCAGGGCGACCCGGGCGCTATACTGGTTATAGAATTTACGCGCGATAGCAGGGAAGAAATTATTGCCGTGGCGCAGCAGGCAGAAGCGGAAATGAGGGCGGCAGGGCTGGGCTATTACTTTCCTTTATTGTTTGGAGAAGATACCAAAAAAATATGGACGCTGCGGAAAGCCGGACTGGGCCTGCTAAGTAACCTGCCGGGTGATGATAAAGCCGTGCCGGTAATTGAAGATACGGCGGTTGATGTAAATGATCTGCCGGCATATATCCGCGAGTTTAATGAAATCCTTAAGAAGTATAATTTATATTCCGTGCATTATGCGCATGCAGGCAGCGGCGAAATACATTTGCGGCCCATTATCAATTTAAAAACAAAAGAAGGGAATAGGCTTTTCCGGACCATTGCAGAAGAAATAGCTACACTGGTAAAAAAATACAAAGGCTCATTAAGCGGTGAGCATGGCGATGGCAGGCTGAGAGGGGAATTCATCCGGCAAATGATCGGCGAAAAGAACTACCAGTTGCTCAAAGAAATAAAAAAGGTATGGGATCCCAATAACATTTTCAATCCCAATAAAATTGTAGATACGCCGGCCATGAATACCATGCTGCGTTATGAGCCCGGCCGGCAAATGCCTGCTTTTAAAACTATTTTCCGTTATCCCAGCCAGGATGTACTACAGCATGCAGAACAATGCAACGGATCGGGCGATTGCCGCAAAACCCATTTGTCGGGAGGAACGATGTGCCCTTCATACATGGCAACAAAAAACGAAAAAGACACTACAAGGGCAAGGGCGAATATTTTAAGAGAATTCCTTACGCATTCAGATAAAATAAATCGCTTTGATCATAAAGAAATTTATGAAGTGATGGATTTATGCCTGAGCTGCAAAGGCTGCAAGTCAGAATGCCCATCCAACGTAGATGTTGCCAAACTAAAGGCAGAATTTTTACAGCAGTACTTCGATGCTAACGGTGTGCCCTTACGGAGCCGGATGATCGGGAACTTTACCGCATTGTCAAAAGCCGGAGCTATGCTACCGGGTTTATATAACCTGGTAATGACCGGTAAGCTAACCGCCGGATTAGTAAAACGCGTGGCGGGATTTGCTCCCAAACGCTCGATGCCCACAATGTACAAAACAACATTAAAGCGCTGGTATAAAAAGCACAGGCAGCAGGTTGCAAAGCATTATACTAAGAAAGTGTACCTGTTTTGTGATGAGTTTACCAATTATAACGATACGGAAACCGGTATTAAAGCGGTGCTGCTGCTGGAAAAATTAGGATATGAAGTGGTTATACCGGAACATACAGAAAGCGGGCGGTCGTGGCTTTCCAAAGGATTGTTGCGAAAAGCGAAAACGATAGCGGAAAAAAATGTAAGGCTTTTATCGCCGTTAATCAATGAACAAACCCCGCTGATCGGCATTGAGCCTTCGGCCATACTTACTTTCAGGGATGAGTATATTGACCTTGCAGATGACGCTATGCTGGAAGAAACAAAGCGTTTGTCGGCAAATGTTTTTACTATAGAAGAGTTTTTAAGCCGCGAAGCGGATGCAGGTAACATTACCGGCAAAATGTTTACAACAGTGCAAAGGAAAGTTATTTTGCACGGTCATTGCCATCAAAAAGCATTGTCTTCCGTTACACCATCTGTAAAAATATTATCACTTCCGCAAAATTATTCCGTACAAATTATTCCTTCGGGATGCTGTGGCATGGCGGGTTCCTTCGGATACGAGAAAGAGCATTATGATCTTTCTATGCAAATTGGCGAGCTGGTATTATTGCCCACCGTTCGCCAACAGGCGGATGATGTAATTATTGCGGCGCCGGGTACCAGTTGCCGTCACCAGATCAAAGACGGCGCTTCAAGAAAAGCCCTGCACCCCGTGGAAATATTATATGATGCCTTACGGGAGATGTAAAGAGGCATAGAAATACTTTTCGGGACGGAGTCCCGGAAGAACATATCAGGTACGCAGTCCGGAGACTGCGTACAGCGGTAACTATAATTTTACTTCGCCCTGATATACACCAGCTTTACATGCTTTCTTCCCGTGTCGCGCTCGTCAATTTCAAAGCCGGGTAAGCTTTTAATGAGTGGTAACAGCTTAGCATAACCGTAATTGCGCGGGTCAAAATCGGGACGTTTTTTGAGCAGCAGGTTTCCCAGATCTCCGAGGAAGGCCCACCCGTTTTCATCTGCAAGATCATTAATGCTGCCGGTGAGCAGGTTCACGAAGTGTTTATCGGCTTTATTCAGTATCTTTTCTTTTTTAGCTGTTTCTTTCTGCCGGGCAGGCTTTGGCAGGGTTTCTTCCTGCATCAGTATTTCTATGTAAATAAACTTATCGCATGCCGCTCTAAAGGCGCCGGGCGTTTTTTGTTCGCCCATCCCAAACACTTTCATGCCGGCTTCCCGCAGGCGCGTTGCCAGCCGGGTAAAATCGCTGTCGCTGCTTACAATGCAAAAGCCGTCTACCCTGCCTGTATATAAAATATCCATCGCATCTATGATCATTGCCGAGTCTGACGAATTTTTACCCGTAGTATAGCTGTATTGCTGCACCGGGGTGATGGCATGATCTAATAAAACCGTTTTCCATCCCGCCACATGCGGCTTGGTCCAGTCGGCATAAATGCGTTTAAAGGTGGGTGAGCCATACTTGGCAACTTCTTCCAGTATGCCACTAATGAGCCGGTAAGGAATATTATCGGCGTCTATTAAAACCGCAAGGCGGAGATCTTTTGTATTTTCCATCTGTTACTTGTTGATAATGTTTCAAAAGGTAGTTATAATGTGGGAATTTGAAAATTTGAAAATGTGGGAGTGTGGAATAGTGAGTAGTGAATTGCTTCGGGTTTTTTAGTTTACAGTTTATTGTTTGTGATTTACGGTTGGCATTTCCCTTCGAATTTCGAGCTTTAAGCTTCGGATTTAATATTTGAAATTTATTTGGTTCTTGTTATTTGCTATTTGTTGCTTTTGTATTCTCTTCGGATTTCCGGCTTCTGAATTTTTAATTTGCAGTTTATTGTTTGTGGTTTACGGTTGGCATTTCCCTTCGAATTTCGAGTTTTAAGCTTCGGATTTAATATTTGAAATTTATTTGGTTCTTGTTATTTGCTATTTGTTGCTTTTGTATTCTCTTCGGATTTCCGGCTTCTGAATTTTTAATTTGCAGTTTATTGTTTGTGGTTTACGGTTGGCATTTCCCTTCGAATTTCGAGTTTTAAGCTTCGGATTTAATATTTGAAATTTATTTGGTTCTTGTTATTTGCTATTTGTTGCTTTTGTATTCTCTTCGGATTTCCGGCTTCTGAATTTTTAATTTGCAGTTTATTGTTTGTGGTTTACGGTTGGCATTTCCCTTCGAATTTCGAGTTTTAAGCTTCGGATTTAATATTTGAAATTTATTTGGTTCTTGTTATTTGCTATTTGTTGCTTTTGTATTCTCTTCGGATTTCCGGCTTCTGAATTTTTAATTTGCAGTTTATTGTTTGTGGTTTACGGTTGGCATTTCCCTTCGAATTTCGAGTTTTAAGCTTCGGATTTAATATTTGAAATTTATTTGGTTCTTGTGATTTGCTATTTGGTGCTTTTGCATTCCCATGTATTTTCTTCTTTTTCTCCCTGATATACAATAATTTCTAACTTTAGGCATTGTTACAAAAACGGAAGGATTGAAAAACCGGCTGCTATTGATATTGTTGTGCTTACTGGGTATACAATTGGGAATTGCCCAACAAAATCCTTCGCTGTCGAACCTGCGTAAAAAAGTGCTGCCGCTTACGTCAGATACGCTTTATTTAGATACATTAAGCATTGTTCCGGGAACCTTCTCTGTTTCGGGTGTGGATAGCAGTGATTATATCCTGGATATTTTTAATGCATGGCTTCTGTGGAAGAAAAAGCCGGTAGCCGATAGTGTATCGCTTTCTTACAGGGTATTTCCGGGTAAATTAAATACCGTATACCGGCGTATGCGGTTCGATAGTATCAGCAATAACTTCCTGGCATCGCCGGCAACCATACAGGATGCCGGCGCCCTTCAAAATTCCATCTTTGATTTTGGTAACGTAACCTATAACGGAAGCTTTGGCAGAGGGCTCTCTTTCGGTAACCAGCAGGATGTGGTGCTTAACTCTACGCTTAACCTGCAAATGAACGGATACCTTGCAGACAGCATACAGATTGCCGCTGCCATAACCGACAGTAATATTCCTATTCAGCCGGATGGTAATACCCAAAATCTGAATGAGTTTGACAGGGTCTTTATCCAGTTTAAAAAAGGAGGCTGGCATTTTGATATCGGCGATATAGATATCCGGCAGCAGCAAAGCTATTTTCTCAACTATTACTCCCGTTTGCAGGGCGCGGCTTTTGAGCGGGAGAGCAGGATCAGCTCTTCGGTAACCAATCGCCTGTTGCTAAGCGGCGCCATTGCAAAAGGCAAGTACACCCGTAATATTTTTAATGGTATGGAAGGCAACCAGGGACCCTATCGTTTGCAGGGACCCAATAATGAGTTGTTCTTTATTGTGCTGGCCGGCACGGAGCGGGTATATATAGACGGGGAACTGATGCAGCGGGGAGAAGACCAGGATTATGTGATCAATTACAATACCGCAGAGCTAACGTTTACCCCTAAGCAAATGATCACCAAGGATAAGCGTATACAGGTAGAGTTTGGCTATGCCGACCGGAATTACCTCAATTCCCAATTGTATGTTTTTGATGAAGCCGCGATAGGCGAAAAATTAAAGGTAAGAGTGGCGGCCTATTCCAACGGCGATGCTAAAAACTCTCCCATCAATCAAACACTCGACCCGCGGCAGAAACAGTTTTTGGCCGATATCGGTGACAGTGTGCACCAGGCGTTGTATCCTTCGCAGGTATTGGATACCTTTTCGGTGAATAAAATATTGTATAAAAAGATTGATACCGTTTTTAATAGCACGATACATGATTCTGTGTATGTATATTCCGTTACACCGGATGATGCTCTTTATAACCTGGCATTTACGGAAGTAGGGCAGGGAATGGGTGATTACGTGCCGGATGAAACCAGTGCCGCCAATGGAAAGCTGTTTAAATGGGTGGCGCCCGATGCCAATAACAACAGGCAGGGCAGGTATGAGCCTGTACTCTTGCTGGTGGCGCCCAAAAAGCAGCAACTGTTAAGCATTGGCGCAGATTATATGATCTCTGCACATACGCAGGTGAGTACGGAAATGGCAGTGAGCAGCTATAATATCAACAGCTTTTCATCGAAAGATAAAAGCGACGACAAAGGCTTTGCCGCTAAACTGGTGGTAAACGACAACAGACCGTTGAAGAAAAGTGCAAAAGGGCTGACGTTGCTCAGCCGGTTAAGTTATGAATGGGTGCAGGACAGGTTCAAACCTGTTGAGCGATTGCGGAGCGTGGAGTTTTACCGGGGATGGGGCTTGCCTTTGAATAATGTGGCGGCTGCAACCGAAAATCTTTTTCATGCCGGCATTGAGCTTAACAGTAAAAAAGGGAACGCGCTGCGCTATCAGTTTGAAAATTACAACAGGGGTGATGGATATAACGGTGTGCGGAACAACATCCTGCACCGGGCTGATTATGGTAACTGGCATTTTAATAACCAGTTAGATGTTACTTACTTTAACCAGCCGGAACAAAAAGGCTATTATGTAAAACCCGTTTTTGATGTGGCAAGAGATTTTCCAAAAATGGGCAACTACCGGGTTGGAGGTGGGTATACGGCGGAGAGGAATGATGTGCGCTACAAACAGTTTGATTCCTTACATACGAATAGCTTTTCTTATGAAATATGGCAGGCCTATCTTAAATCTCCTGTAGATAAGCCTAATAAATGCGGGGTAACTTATTATACCCGGAGCGACAGGTACCCCTACCAGGCGAAACTGGTATCATCCGACAGAAGCAGCAATATTAATGCGTATACCGAACTGCTCAAAAATGAAAAGCACCAGTTAAAGGTAAACCTTACCTACAGGAAATTAGATGTAATTGACAGCAAGGTTACTTCGCAGAAACCGGAAGAAACGGTGCTGGGCAGGGCAGAATATTTTATCAATGAGTTTAAAGGGCTGATCAATGGTAGCACATTATACGAGATAGGAACAGGGCAGGAACAGAAAAGAGACTTTACCTATGTGGAAGTACCCCCCGGGCAGGGTGAATACACATGGAATGATTATAACAGCAATGGCATTCCGGAACTAAATGAATTTGAATTATCACAGTTTCGCGACCAGGCAAAATACATCCGCATATTTACGCCAACCAATGACTTCATTAAGGCCAACTACCTGCAGTTTAATTATAGCATTGTTGTTAACCCGCGTTCGGTGATTGATGCGGCCAAAGCAAACAGGTTTCAGAAATTTATAGCACGGTTCTATTTTCAGAGCTCATTGCAGATATATAAAAAAGAAAACTCGGGCAGGCTGCAATTCAATCCTTTTGCAGTGCCATTGTCCGATACTTCTTTAATTGTGCTGAACCAGGTATTCAGTAATTCTTTTTCGTTTAACCGTTTCAGCAGTGTATGGGGCATGGATGTTAATAATATCCGCAACAGCAATAAGGCCTTTCTTACCTATGGCTATGAAAGCCGTCAGGGGAACGACTGGAATATAAAAGGGCGGTGGAATATCACCCGGTCTTTTTTGCTGGAACTGTTTGGTAAGAAAGCGCAAAACAAGCTGGTAACGCCAAATTTCGATAACAGGAATTACCATATTGAATCGCAGGGGATAGAACCACGCCTGTCTTTTATACGAGGCACTAATTTCCGGATAGCTATGGGATACCGGTACGACGACAAGCGCAATACGGACTCAACACAGGCGGCAACGATCAACTCTTTAACCAGCGAAGTAAAGTACAATGTACTGTCTAACAGTTCCGTTACAGCCAAATTTACCTATAGCCAGATTAAATACACCGATCCCGGAAACGCCAATATACCCAATACCAGTGTTTCCTATATTATGCTGGATGCGTTGTTGCCCGGTAAAAATTTTTTATGGACCGTTGATTTTACCAAACGGCTTACTTCCTATCTCGAGCTTAACTTCCAGTATGAGGGTAGAAAGGCCGGCACTTCAAACACCGTGCATATCGGGCGGGCTTCATTAAGGGCCCTGTTTTAAACGAAAAACCGGAAGCATGGCTGCTCCCGGTTTTTTTATTTCGTTTACTAAGATTATTATCCGAAAATACCACCTTTTTTAAGTGTAACGGCGCCTTCGCCAATTTTGAAACCATTCTGGTATACTTCTACCTTATAGGTTCCCGGCTTGTATTTGTCGGCTTGCTTCAGATCAAAGCTTACGTTCTTACGTTTGCCCTGTTCGTAATCAATAGATACTTTATTGGTAAATTCTTTGTCACCGTCTTCCCTTGTTGTAACAGAGCCCGATCCCAGCCCGTCTTCCTTAACCACCTGTCCTTCGGGGTTGGAAACAATAATATAAAGATCTTTAGTCCCTGTAAGCGCCAGGCGGTTTTCTACATCAAAGGAAACCCTGAACTTATCGGCTTTTTTAGCTTTAGAGGTTTCAGATTCTTTACCGCTTTTCTTTTCGTTAATAGCGGCGAGATGGAAATTAGCAGCGTTTAATGTAGAGCCCACATCAACTTTGCCGCTCAGGTCTTTATTTTCAGTTAACGCGGTATTCAGTGTATCCGTTAACTGCTGTTTTTCAGTAGTCAGTTGTTGTTTGTCGGCTGTTAGCTGCTGGTTTTCACCCTGCAGCCGCTCAATCTCTAATACGTATTCTTCAATTTTACCGTTCAGCTGGTTGATCAGCTTACGCGCTTCAGCCAGGTCGGCAGCACTTGCGTTTTGTTTGTTGATCAATGTTTTGATCCTGCTTCGCATACTGGTTACATCCTTATCACGTGTTTTAACCAGGCTGTCGAGCTTTGTATTTTCGGAAGTCATCTTATCCAAGCGAATCTCGGCAGCCTGGTAATCCGTTAAAAGCTGGTTTCTTACCGAGTCTAAAGAAGCATATTGAACATCCTTTTGTTGAATTACTTCCTTGGTTTTACTTTTATCATAAATAATGTAGCCCCAGGTTCCTAATAAAGCGGCAATTAATACGCCGTATATTATACCGCGGTTATCTTTTTTAGGTGGTTGAGACTGGCTTGAAGCTGAGGGATAGTTTGACGCGCTCATAATGGTTTATTTTTTTTGATTTTAAACAAATTTAGAGATATGATACATCAGATAAACTTAACAAATTTACTGGTTATTGATATAGAAACGGTTCCCGGAGCTCCTGATTTTCAACTGTTACCGGAAAAATGGAAGGAGCTCTGGCAGGACAAGATTTCCAAAACCATGCCAGAAAATATTTTGCCCGGTGAATCTTACCTTCAAAAGGCGGGTATTCTGGCTGAATTTGGTAAAATAATTTGCATTTCCACGGGATTTTTTTATAACGATGCAAATGGTAATTTATGTTTTAAGCTGAAGTCTTTTAGCGGAGATGATGAAGCGGAGATACTACGCAATTTTGTAGATCTGCTGAACACCTTTCGCGATAAAAGAGGCAATTTTGCCATTGCAGGGCATAATCTCAAAGAATTTGACATTCCTTATATCTGCCGGCGGATGCTGATACTGAACATACCCCTGCCCGAATACCTGCAGTTGAGTGGTAAAAAGCCGTGGGAAACCAACATGGCCGATACCATGGAACTATGGAAATTTGGCGATTACAAAAATTATGTATCCCTTAAGTTACTTGCCGCTGTTTTGGGTATCGACACGCCCAAGGATGATATTGACGGCAGTATGGTAAAAGATGTATATTATGAAGAAAAGAACCTGCCGCGTATTGTAACTTATTGCCAGAAAGATGTGGTAACCGTTGCCAATATTATATTGCGGTTTAAACATCTGCCTTACCTGGAGAAAGAAAATATTATGATCGTAGAATAAACATCCGTATGGGCTTCCGGTTAGTGCGGCAGCTTATTAACTTACCACCATGAGTGTTGAAAAAATTATTACAGACTGGAAACAAAAAAAATTTGGACCGGTATACTGGTTAGAAGGAGAAGAGAGCTTTTATATTGATCAGTTGGTTGAATATGCGGAACATCATATACTGTCGGAAGCCGAAGCGGGATTTAATCTTTCTGTATTTTACGGCAGGGATGCCAACTGGGCCGACCTGATCAACGCCTGCCGGCGATACCCCATGTTTTCGGATAAGCAGGTGGTGATATTAAAAGAAGCCCAGCAGATGCGGGATATTGATAAGTTAGAAGGATATATTGAGCATCCATTATCATCTACCGTGCTGGTGGTAGCGCATAAAGAAAAGAAGCTGGATGGCCGAAGTAAGCTGTCGAGGCTGTTAAAGCAGCACGCGGTAGTGCTGAGCACTAAAAAGCTCTACGAAAACCAATTGCCGGAATGGGTCAATGAACAGGTACAGAAAAAAGGATTTACTATTTCACGTAAGGCAGTAATGCTGCTGGTGGAACATATTGGTAACGATATGAGCCGCATTAATAATGAGGTTGATAAATTACTGCTCAACCTGGGGAGCCGTAAATCCATTACCGAGGAAGATATTGAACAGTATGTAGGGGTAAGTAAAGAGTATAATGTTTTTGAATTACAGGAGGCACTGCAACGGAAAGACGCGGCAAAAGCCATCCGGATCATTCAGTATTTTGGATCCAATCCCAAAGCTGCTCCCATACAAATGATATTGCCTGCCCTGTACGGTTTTTTCAGTAAGGTATACCTGTTGTTTGGCGTGCCGTCGCAGGATGAAAAAACGGCAGCTGCGGCTACCGGCATCAACACTTATTTTATTAAGGATTACATGCTTACGGCAAAAAATTATGGTTATGCAGGCATTGAGCAGGCGTTGTTATTGCTGCATGAGTACAATCTCAGGAGCGTTGGCGTACATGATGCGGGCACAGAAGACGCTTCGCTGATGAAGGAAATGGTATGGAAGATCATGCAATAACGGAGCCGTCTCAAAAGTAGCTTTTTGCCGCAAAGTCACTAAGCCACGAAGAAAATAAAACGGGAAGATCGGGATTTTGAGTATCAGTGGCGTATCTTCTATGCCTGTCCCTTTTGAGACAGCCTCATTATTGAGGCTGCCGTGAATATCTGTAATGATTAATTTAACGTTCGGGCGGTGGCGGAGGCAGGGTTATTTTACTTTCTGGATGTGCTTTACCGTTATGGCAGGTGATGCAGGTCAATGCCGCTGCATGTCCATCTCCCCCGTAATCGAAGTATTTTTTATTGATCTTTGCGGTCATGCGCATCATATCGCGTGCAACATTTTTTTCGGGTTTATCGTCGCTGGAAAAGTCGAGCTTCTTTGCATCCGTTTTAGAGGGCGCGTGGCAATGGTTGCATTTAACGCCTAATGAAACATTAAACCCTTTCATGATCTTCTCCAGTTCTTCATGGCTGATGTCTTTGGGAAGCACTTTCAGGTTGGGTTTGGGCTTTTTATCCTGAACGGTTGTAGCGGCAACACCTACCAGAAGGATACAAATCAAAGATATGCCCGCTAAAAGTTTCTTTTTGTGCAATTGATACATAGCGATAGATTTTCCTGTTAAAGTAAAATTTTCTTTCTTATGTACCAATTTTATTTTTGTAGTTTGAAAACGTTGAGTTGATAGTTTATGGTTTGGAAGTTTATGGTTTATAGTTAAGTTGCAGGTTACACTTACTACCAACATTTCCTTTGCACATACTTAAATGTTAGTACAATGATGAAAGAAAAAATACTGGTTATAGGCGCATCGGGACAGATAGGTGTGGAGCTAACGCTGGCCTTGCGCAGGATATATGGCAATGCGCAGGTAGTTGCATCCGACCTGAGAGAAGAGAATGATTTGCTGAAGGGCACCGGGCCTTATGTTTCACTTGATGTAATGAATAAAGAAATGCTGCACGTGCAGGTGATCAGGCAAAATATTACCCAGATCTATTTGCTGGCCGCCATCCTGTCGGCAACCGGCGAAAAAAACCCGGGACTGGCCTGGCATTTGAATACGCAAAGCCTGCTGAACGTACTGGATATTGCACGGGAAGAGCAACTGCAAAAGGTATATTGGCCAAGCAGCATCGCCGTATTCGGGCCTACTTCCCCACGGCAAAACTGTCCGCAGCAAACCATAATAGAACCTATCACGGTATACGGTATAAGCAAATACGCGGGAGAGTTCTGGTGTAATTATTACAACCGGCGTTTTGGCGTAGACGTAAGAAGCCTGCGTTACCCGGGACTGATCAGCTACAAATCTTCACCGGGCGGTGGCACTACCGATTACGCCGTGGAAATTTTTAATGAAGCGCTGGAAGAAAAAAGGTATACCAGCTTTTTATCTGCCGGCACCTATCTTCCCATGATGTATATGCCTGATGCCATCAGGGCCACTATTGAATTAATGGAATCCCCTGCCGATAAAATTTCCATCCGTACCTCCTACAATCTTGCTGCCATAAGCTTTTCGCCTGCTGAAATTGCGGCGGAAATAAAAAAACATATACCCGGTTTTGCTATTACCTATAAACCGGATTACAGGCAGGCCATTGCCGATAGCTGGCCGCAAAGCATTGACGATAGTGTTGCCCGCAGGGATTGGGGCTGGAAGCACGAATATGACCTGCCGGGCATAACCGCCGATATGCTGCTTAGTCTGCAGCATAAGTAGTGATTTGGCTATCAGCTTCCGGCGATGGGCAGTCAGTCGGGTATGAGCCTCTGGTTTCATTGCTCATATACTAACAACAAACTTGTACCCTGCCCCCTGCAACTGAAAGCCTCTTAAAGTTTTGTATTTTTGTGTTTTATACAACCAACTTTATGAAACAAACAATATTGGCGCTAACCCTGTTAATAAGCGGTTTATATGCTGTGGCGCAACAAAAAAATAAGCTTTCCGCCGGGCAATGGCGCGGTGAACTGGAAAGGGCAGACGGCAATAATATTGTATTCAATTTTGAGGTAACCGGAAATGCGGGTAAGCAAATGCTGTATATCCGCAATGCTGCAGAACGGTTAGCCGTTAACGATATAACTATAGTAAAGGATTCTGTGTTTATTAAGCTTCCCTTTTTTGATTCACAATTCAGAGCTGTTTTTATTAATGATAACCAGATCAAAGGGGTTTGGATAAAACGGCTGGCAGACCGCAACACGGTAATGCCTTTTGTTGCGGTAAATGAAGGCAAAAAGGGTTACCGGTTTAAAACAGCCAGTAAAAAACCGGCTGCGGATATTACAGGGCGCTGGGCAACTGCTTTTTCTGATCCGGGTAATGAACGCGTGGTAAAAGCAGTAGGCGTTTTTAACCAGAAGGGAACGGTATTAACAGGTTCATTTCTTACCCCATCGGGCGATTACCGTTATCTTGAAGGTGTGGTAGATGGCGACTCGCTTAAGCTTTCCGGCTTCGATGGTGGGTATGCACTTTATTTTACGGCGAAGATTGATGATGCACAAACGATCAGCGGGGGTAAATATTTTTCCAGCGTGGGTGCTGTGCCCAGGATTTGGGAAGCGCAAAAAGATGCGGCAGCCCGGTTGCCGGACAACCTTTCCGCAACGCGGCTCAGGCCCGGTGCATCTCCCAAATTAAACTTCACTTTTAATGATGTGGATGGAAAGCCGGTGTCTGTTAATGAGCAAAGGTTTAAAGATAAGGTAGTGATCGTACAGATTTTGGGATCGTGGTGCCCCAACTGTATGGATGAAACTGTTTTTATGAATGAAATATATGAGAAGTATAAATCAAGGGGGGTAGAGATACTGGGGCTGGCTTACGAAAGAACAGCCGATTTTACCCGTTCGCAGCAAAGCGTACGAAATTTTGTGAAACGGTTGGAGGTGGAATACCCGGTACTTATTACTCCTGTTGCTGTAAGCGATCCGCAACGTGCCGAAAAGACATTGCCACAGTTAGAAAGCATACCCGCTTTTCCTACCACTATTTTTGTAGACAGGAAAGGGGAGATTCAAAAAATACATGCAGGGTTTAACGGTCCCGGAACAGGGGCTGATTATGAAAAGCAGAAAAAAGAATATATAGCGATCATTGAAGATTTGCTGGCACAACAGTAAAACCCGTGCTATTGGCTCACGCTGTATATAAGAATGCATATCACCATTGTGATGAGCAGCACAATAAGCGGATAATACTTTTCCCAGTAATGTTGCCGCCTGGCTGTTTTTACAAAATCCGTTATCCTTTTTATACTGGTATCATCTGTGCCGGCTATCATTTTTAAGGAAGCGGCAACTGTACCAATATGTTTAAAAGATAATGCCGAAGAAGCGGACAACAACTGAGTGGTCAGCTTTTGGTTTAAGATTTCGTCTTTATGATCCAGGAGCATGCTGATATTGGATTCAGAAAGTATTTTTTTTACCCGGAGGAATATGGCTTCCTTATTCATTCTGAATATATCCATAGCTGCAATCTGCTTGTTGAGCTGGATGCTTTCGTTTAAAATGGTTAAAGGCGTATGCTCCCAGGCAATATTGATATCGGTGTGCGGAAAATGTAATTTCCATTCATAATGATACTTTGCTCTTTTGGAAGGATGCGATAACGTTTCGTACGCTTCCTGCAGTTCCCGGAACCGCAGTGTGGCAAACTCATTGCCTGCATTCATATCGGGATGATACTGCAATGCAAGCTTTCTGAATTCTTTTTTAATAGCATCCAGGCCCGTATTGGGAGAAACACCTAAGGTTCTATAATGATTCTTAAAAGCCATGCCCGGGTGTGCAAATTTCCCAAAAACAAATTACAGTGCCTAAAAAAAATCGGACAGGTATTGTAATTCTCTGTACAACAAAAGCCCTCAAGGTTTTAATATGACACGAATACAAGAAATGAATGTACCAAAATACAGTAAATAGGGTTTTGGTGATTTTGCCACAAAGGCACAAGGTCACAAAGGAAAACTTCATTAAAAGCTATTGTGGGCAGCATACCCTGGCGCTTAGCATTTGCCGGTGTTACTTCGTGTACAACGGCAAGGGTGTACAAACCCCGTTGAGGCAAAATATGCAGCCCCGACCAGGAAATCTTTGCTCTACGGGTCGAAATTTTTTAATTTTGACAAATCATGTCAAAATACAATCGTTCTAAATGAACAGCTTAGGCGGCACAATACGGAAATTTAGAAAGGATGAAAAGCTTCCCTTGCGAACAGTTGCTGCTTCCCTTGGCATTGACCAGGCCGTACTGAGCAGAATTGAAAGAGGACAACGCAGGCTAACAAGGGAACAGGTAGTGAAACTGGCTGAGTATTTTAAGATTAAAGAAAATGATTTGCTGGTTGCCTGGCTTAGTGACAAATTGGTGTATGAAGTGGAGGACGAAGACATGGCCTTGAAGGCTTTACAGGTTGCAGAAGAAAAAGTAAATTATATAACAAAACCTAAAGTAAGCAAAAACAGTATTATTGGCGCAATAAGATCTGTTTTAAAAAAGGATGGGCGGGTAACCCGTGCGTGGCTGTTTGGTTCCTATGCACGGGGAGAAGAAAAGTTAAACAGCGATATAGACATTATGATAGAATTGAACAACAAAAAAAAATATTCCATGTTTGACATACTTGATATTTCTTTTTTGCTTGAAAACGAGATTAATAAAAAAGTAGATGTGGTAGAAAAAGGATATTTAAAGGACTTTGCTTTACAGACTGCAACCACTGACCTGATTAAGATTTATGGATAAGCCAACACCAGCAGAAAGAGTTGAGTACATACTGGAAGCCATAAAACTGATTAAAGAATTTGTGGCAGGCATGAATGAAACAGCTTTTTTAAATGACATTAAAATTCAAAGTGCTGTACAGTACCAGTTTTTAATTATTGGGGAAGCGATCAGGTATATTGACGATATCATTTTAGCAAAATATGCTTACCCCTGGCATATACCACGCTCATTCAGGAACTTTATCATACACGTATATCATGGGGTAAAAATGGAAAGGATTTATTTTGCCACGCAGGATTTGGATGAATTGGAGAAGCAAATCAATCTTATTTTAAAAAATGAATTTAAATAAACCAATATGAGTAAGTTAGGCACAAAGAACAAGCCGGCCGTTGTTAAAGTACAAACAGAAGAAAGGGCAATGGAAATTATGGCGCTCTGCAATGCAAAAGGGTGGCAGGTAGTTGTTGGTATTGAGCCTGATGAAGCTGAAAATATTAATGACATTAAAAAATTAGGGATGGACAAAAAAAAGGCATTTAGCTTTAGTTCATTGCCATCAAGAAATGCGCCCTGTCCGTGCGGTAGTAGTAAACAATATAAACGTTGTTGCGGAAATTAAACATTTAAATCATGCCGGGGATCTTTATTACAAGCCTTTGTGAGCAGCAGGCCCTGACGTCTGGCATTCCCCGGCCGGTTATCACAAACCCCGCACTTTAAAAAGAATGTAGTGTTGAGTTAATTGTACTATGTGATATTGTTCTTTCCGGGAGGTGAGAGGAGAGAAGTGAGAGTGGATGGTGAATAGTTTATTGTTTCACGAAGTGAGAGGTGAAAAGTTGAACCCTACATCTGAAGCCTGTGACCTGCAACTTCCAACCTGCAACCTTTCACAACCTGATACATCATATTATGGCTAACTTAACAGTAGTTTAAACAATTCACCACATTCAGTTTGTTTACAATTACTAAACAGCTATTTTTACGGCATGAAAGATGCATACAACCGTACGGAAGGCGATATTAATTTGTCTGCTTCCCGCAATGCCTGGTATAAGGTGATCGCGCATGCTGAAACACAAAACTACCTGGCCGAAGACGCGCAATATTTCCTGCACCAGGCTATGTCAACCCCCTGCTTAGACGTGCTGCGATCCTGCGAAGGGATTTATATTACCGATCTTACCGGCAAATCCTATATGGACTTTCATGGCAATAATGTGCACCAGGTAGGTTACCGCAATCCGTTTGTAACGGAAAGGGTAAAGGCACAGATGGATATATTGCCGTTTAGCCCCCGCCGTTATACCAATGTTCCGGCTATTGAGCTGGCTAAAAAGCTGGCCTCCCTTTTTCCCGGCGATCTGAACCGCGTGCTGCTGGCGCCGGGCGGCACTTCCGCCATTGGCATGGCGCTGAAATTAGCACGCATCGTTACCGGTAAACATAAGGTGGTATCGTTGTGGGATTCTTTTCATGGCGCTTCTTTAGACGCTATTTCCGCTGGCGGTGAGCAGGTATTCCGCAAGGGCATGGGGCCACTCATGCCGGGCGTGGAAAGAATACCGCCGCCTACTTCTTACCGCGGTGTTTTTAGCGACGACGGTAATGACCTGGTGTACGCCAATTATCTTGAATATGTAATAGAAAAAGAAGGCGATATCGGCGCTTTTATAGTGGAAACCATACGCAATACCGATGTGCAGATACCTTCAAAAGCCTATTGGAAAAAAGTAAGGGAAATATGCACCCGCCATGGTGTATTGCTTATTTTGGATGAAATACCCATTGCTTTTGGCCGAACGGGTACCATGTTCGCCTTTGAGCATTACGATATAGAACCGGATATTGTTTGTTTGGGAAAAGGGCTGGGAGCGGGTATTATGCCTTTAGCGGCTATGGTTACCCGTGATGCATACAATATTGCCACTGATGTGTCACTTGGTCATTACACACACGAAAAAAGCCCCCTGGGCAGCGTGGCCGCTACGGCCATGCTGGAGTTCATTGAAAAGGAAGGGATACTTGCCAAAGTAAATGCCGATGCTTTGTTTATGAAGGATGAATTAGAAGCGCTCAAGCAAAAGCATGCCTTAATAGGCGATGTACGGGGTATAGGATTGTTATGGGGCATAGAGCTGGTAAAGAACCGGCAAACCAAAGAAAAGGCGATGGAAGAAGCGGAAATGATTTTATATGAATGTTTGGCCAACGGGCTGAGCTTTAAGGTTTCCCAGGGCAATGTGCTGCAGCTTTCGCCCCCGTTAACCATAACGCGGCAGCAGCTTAAAACGGCTGTTGGTATTGTAGACGCGGCTATTGCAAAAGCGATGGGTAAATAAAATACAGGCAGCAGGTAATTTGCTTGAATATATAGGGGACTGCTCAATAACTGCCATATCTATTCAGTACAACAAAAGCTTGCAGGGTTTTAATAGTCACGAATTCACGAATGAATGTGCCAAAATATATTAAGTATTCGTGCATTAGTGGCTGGTTTATTGCCCTGGTACTTGTCTCACGTATCATCCAAAGTAGCGAAAGCGTATAGCAGCATTTTTGTATTTCCTGTTGCGATCCTGTGCTTCTGTTGTGCCTATGTGGTTTAATAACATAGTCGCGCCAGGGGATTCGGGTTGTTAAATGCTGTTATCAGGTATCCTGTTGTTTTTTCTTTCAATCTCAACCAGCAGGGCATTCTTCATTTCGTTGTTGCTGAATGTGCCGTCTTTTATTTGCCGCAGTTCCTTTCCTGAAAAGCTTTCTACCCGGTCCCTGTCAAAATCATCTAAAAATACATCGCTCACATTCCATGCGCTGAGCCTGCCGCGGTAAAAGAAAACAGTGCCGTCCTGCATGCGGGCTATTTTAAAATAACGAACAGCTTTGCTGCCCGCGCTGTTGGTATACCTGATCTTATAAATATCGCCCGTTTGCGGCTGGTTAAATAATAATTGTATGCCCAAAACTCTTTCCCGGTTAACCTGCCGGATATAAAAGAAAAGAAACAATACGATCAAACCTGTAGTTATCAGTATATTTTTTCCGTAACGCATGGTATATTGTTGAATAGAATGGATTGTTTTATTGACTGTTTGCGGCATTTCTATATAAAAACTTCGGCTATCATGCATCTGGCGCTTCCTCCGCCATGGGTTTCAATGCTATTTAACGGGGCATGCAAGATAGCATTGTATTTTTCAAGTTCCTTTATTTGCCCGGGAGATAAGGATTGGTATGCCTGCGATGACATCACTAAAAATGTTTTCCCCTTCCTGTTGGTTACCTGCAGCATATTACCCGCAAAATGTTTCATTTGCGTTATGGTAATGGGAATTGCCTTTTTTCCGGACATTTTAATAGCTGAAATTACGTTCTTTCTTTCTTTAGCATCCGCAATGCTTTCTAAGCAAAGAACAACATATTGTTTGGCCACGCACATCATTACATTGGTATGGTAAATGGGCCTCCCCTTATCATCAAATGCATTAAACGCCACCGGCATAAATTTCAGAGAACGGCAAAATGCATCCAGCACTTCAATAGTTGTTCTTGGGGAAAGACAGGCATACGCTATTTTAAAACGCCGGTCCAGCACCATGCTGCCTGTGCCTTCTAAAAATTGGTTATGCTTTTCGTGCTGCGTAAGGTCAACGATTTTGGCAACGTTGAATTTCTTTTTTAGTGTTGCTATCAGCTCCGGCTTCCGCTCCTGCCTGCGGTTAGGCGCAAACATCGGGTAAAGGCACATTACTCCTCCTTCATGGAAAGATATCCAGTTATTGGGAAATATAGAATCGGGCGTATAGGGCAGGGGCGTATCATTGATAACGGTAACATCCATGCCGTTAGTAGTAAGTAGCTGTACAAAATCTTCAAATTCCTTCAATACTTTTTCCTGTATATCCGCGTCTTCACCCGCAACCTGGAAAGCATTATTCACCGCAGTTTCCGGGTTAAAACTAAAATTAACCGGCCTTATCATTAAGAGTTGTGATGTAGTTTGCATTTTGTTGATGCTTAATTAATACACTTATGCCTCACACCTTATACCTATGCCTTCCACCTCACACCTTATACCCTATACCTCACACCTCAAACCCCCTACCTTCCACCCACCCCTCACTCCTCAATTTCATCCCTCAGCAGCGGCATGCTCATACAGTGAAATCCTCCTCTTGCCCTTGATAATTCTGCTGAAGGAATTAATATTAAAGTGTCTTTTACCTTATCCGGTATAATGGTGCCGTTTTCTAAAGCATCCACCATTTCCTTCGCTTCTGTTACGGCAAAGCCGTGCCGGCGGAAGGCTTCAGTGGTTTTATCGTTGCGGTCGTACCCCAGCACAACACCCTCTTTAAGCGCCAGCAGGTTACAGGAATCCGTCCACTGCTCGCGGCTGTCGTAAGGAAATTCATTATTGCCCGAATAAATGAACTGCACTTTATCCTTACATTTCAGGTCGTTGGTGCTGATATCGGTAAGCAGGTCTTCAAGGTTATCCATATAAACCGGTTTGCCGGTATTGTTTTTATGGAATTGTATAATGCGTAACAGATCATCTTTTTTAGACGCGTCGAGGATCCTTTGCACAGGATCAGCAGCTTCCCGGCGGATGGCTGCTTTTGAAAAGTTGCCCAGCAATACCCATACATTTCTTTTTACCTGGGTAAACACCGTATCAATATGCATGTAATCTCTTTTCCGCGGAATTTTTATTACGCTTATTTTATTTACTAATTGTTTATCAAATAAAATGCCGATCACCTGGTGTGCGGCTTCCATGCTGGTGCGTTCGCTAACGCCTACCAGCAGGTGGTTAGGGCTTACCACCATTACATCGCCACCTTCAAGCGTTACCTTTTTGTCTTCGCCATCGCGTGGCATCAGAAAATGACGGCGGGTATCGGCCAGCTCAATGATGTTTTGCCGGTAGCCCGAAAAAAGCGGGTGGTTATAAAAGATGTATTTTGCCAGCAGCGCTTCCCGTATCCGGGCCTTTTTGGCGGGCTTGTTCAGCAGTATATGATCTTTGATCACAATGCCGATATCTCTCGTAAAAATAAAATTGGGTATTGGTGGAAATATCATGGTTTTGCCGGGCAGGCTACCGGTGATGAATACTTTAGCCAGTGCAGCCGACGGCAGTTGCGCCAGTTCTTTTTGCAGGAGGTAAGAACAATTTTCAACTGCGCATACCGACGCCGTTAGCTTTTCTTTTATACCGGTATCATTAAGGATATCCGCCAGCAGGTTTTGTAATTCCACTACTTTTTCCGAACGAAAAAAATCCGGATGTTCGGGTTTATAAAAACTCCTGTTGTTTTGGGGGTCATCTGCCTGCTTTAATTTTCCTTTGATCTTCGCGGGATCAAGAAAATACAAAAGCAGCTTGGTATAATAATCATATTCCTTTCGCCGGATGGTATCTAAGTGCACGATGTCTTCAAAAAGCCAGTCCTGCGCTTTGGAAGGAACCACTTTCCCCAGCCCGCTGTCCGGCGTATGCACCAGTACGCTGCGCAGCGTGCCTATTTCGGAAGTTATCCTGAGCGGGTTAAAATGATGGGTATCCATAACACATGTAATTTACCTTTTTTAAGCGGAGCGTAAAAGCTGTATTATCTTTATTGGTAGGGTTGGGGTTTATTTAACGGATCGTTTAAACTAAGGGGAATAATATTTGTCATAGTTCCAACGGTAACAATACCCCGTATTCGTTCGTTCACTTAAAAAACTCGTTTATGAAAAGATTTTTTTTACTTTCAGCGCTACCGCTTCTTATTTTCTCTTCCTGTAAAAAAGAAGTTACGCAGGTGCAGCAGGTAGACCAGGCTTTTTCGGCCGTATATGATATTGCGCCGGGTGATTGGACGACTACCAATAGTGGTTTAAGCTATTCCGCGGAGCTGGATGTTCCCGAACTGGATAATGCTATTTACCAGGACGGGGCGGTATTGGTTTATCTTTCTTTTTCGGGTACTTCTTACTATGAAGCGCTGCCCCAGGTATTTGATGGTATTACGTATGGCGCCATTCATGGAAACGGGTATATCAGCATTGACATAAGCGCTTTATCCGGTAACCCTGTTGATCCGCCCGGGCAGTCAGTTTCGGCAAAAATCATTCTCATTGATGCCACCAGGCTGGCATTGCGCAGGGATGTAAACCTGAGCGATATGCAGGCGGTTGAAAAAGCCTTTAATATCCGTTAGGTTGCATCGTTGTTCCGTTGTTGCGGTAAAGAATCTTCTGCAGGGTTTGCCATTCATTATTGAGGTAAAATTCTGACTTTCTTTTCAGGTATTTTGTTTTTTGTTAAGATTTGCAATGTACCTTTGCAAAAAAATTAAATATCATGAAAATTATTAAGTATGCACTTATTGCCGGTGTGGTGAGCCTGGCAGCATGTGGCGGTGGAGACGAATCCTCAAAAGCAACTGATCAACCTGCTGCAGAAGAACAAAAAGCGGAAGCACCTGCTGCGGAAGGCGTAACGCTTGAAATTACAGGAGATGATGTAATGAAATTTGATAAAGCGGAGCTCAGAGCAAAAGCTGGTCAGAAAGTTACCCTTACCCTGCATCATTCCGGTAAATTAGCTAAAGAAGCGATGGGACATAATGTTGTAATTTTAAAAGCAGGTACAGACGTAGCAGCGTTTGCCGCTAAGGCCGTGGAAGCAAAAGCCAATGATTATTTCCCTGAATCGGAAGCTGCCAGTGTAATTGCGCACACCAAAATTATTGGCGGTGGCGAAAGTGTTACCATTGAGTTTACTGCTCCTGAAGCAGGAACCTATCCTTTTATCTGTAGTTTCCCCGGTCACTACGGATTTATGAAAGGCGATTTCATTGTAGAATAATTTTTCTGCAATTGATAATAACTTTATTGAAATGATCTTTAAACCCGGTCTCCGGGTGATACAAACCCACTGATACACGCAGTGGGTTTTGTTTTGCCCAATGGTTTACTTCTTCTTTTCACGTAATTTTGACCATCGGCGGCAATTTGAACTTTCTTACCGAAGGTAAATGCACCGCTACCGCACCTCGTTTATTCATAATTCTTATTCATATGTCAGATAAAACGTTTCCCTACACCGGCTTTAGTTCACTGGCTATACATGCAGGTCATCAGCAGGATCCCAATTACGCCCATCTTACCCCTATATATGCTACTTCTACTTTCGTATACGACGATGCGGAACAGGGTATGCGCCGTTTCAGCGGCAAAGAGCCGGGGTATATCTACACCCGCTGGGGAAACCCTACCTTTCGTGAAGCGGAGGAAAAGATCGCTGCAATGGAAACCTTCGGGCTTACAGATGAACATGGCGCTCCCATCGTTTTAAAAGCCTACCTGCAGTCGTCCGGGATGGCGGCCATCAGCACTTTAATGATGAGCACATTGAAAGCCGGAGATAAGGTATTGTCGCATTATTCGCTTTACGGGGGAACGCAGGAACAAATGAATACTTTATTGCCTGCTTTTGGTGTTGACGCTGTTATCGCCGATCTGCGCGACCTTAATATTGCAGAAGATATGCTGAAACAGCATCCTGCCATCAAATTGATATATCTTGAAACGCCCGCCAATCCTACCATTCAATGTGTAGATATTGAAGCATTAACCAGGCTGGGCAAACAATACGGAAAGATCATTGCCTGCGATAATACTTTTGCCACGCCCTACCTGCAGCAGCCTTTTAAGTATGGTGTTGATTTTGTGATTCATTCCACCACCAAATTCCTCAACGGGCATGGCACTGCCATTGGCGGCATATTCATGAGCCGGGATGTTTCTTTTATGAAAGGCAGGGCATACAAAATATATAAAGCGCTGGGGGGCAGCAGCAGTCCTTTCGACGCGTTTTTACTGGTGAACGGTATGAAAACCTTAGAAGTGCGGATGGAAAGGCATTGCAGCAATGCCGAAAAAGTGGCGGCGCTGCTGAATACACATAAAGCGGTGGCTTCGGTAAATTATAACGGGCTGGCATCACATCCCGACTATGCGGTAACCAAAAAGCAAATGCGTCATCCCGGCGCCATGATGAGCTTTGAGCTGAAAGGCGGGTTGCAGGCCGGTATCAATTTTATGAATAAGCTGCAGTTGTGTACCCGCACGGTGTCGCTCGGCACCTGCGATACCCTGTTATCGCATCCGGCCTCTATGACGCATTACAGTGTTCCCAAAGAACAAAGGGAACGGTATGGTATAACCGATGGTTTGATCCGCATGAGCGTGGGCATGGAAAATATAGCGGATATCCTTAGCGACCTGGATCAGGCTTTGAAATAATTTCCTTTTATATTTATTATTAAGTGTCGTAATTTATTGTTACAAAACCTCCTGCAATGAAAAAACTGGTATCGCTTTCTTTACTGCTGCTTTTTTCCGTATTTGCCTTTGCGCAAAAAAACAAAATACAGCCTGATAAACGGCTTGCCGGATTAGATACGGCGCTCGAAAAGCTGCTGAAAGACTGGAAGGCTGCGGGTTTTGCCGTGGCTGTTGTAGAAAAGAACAAAGTGATCTACAGCAGGGGATTTGGCTACCGCGATTATGCCGCTAAAAAGCCGGTAACGCCCAATACGCTTTTCGCCATAGGCTCCTGTACCAAGGCTTTTACCGCTTCATTGCTGGGTATGCTTGAGAAAGATGGAAAATTATCTCTTGATAAAAAGGCAACAGGATATTTACCGGCGCTGCATTTTTTTAATGCCGGCATGGATGAAAAGATCACCGTAAGGGATATGATGAGCCATCGTACGGGGTTACCCCGTCATGATTATTCGTGGTACCTGTTTCCAGCCGCTTCACGCGACAGTTTGTTACAGCGCATACAATACCAGGAGCCCAATACGGGCATAAGGGAAGCATGGCAGTACAATAACTTCATGTTTCTTACACAGGGTATGATCGCCGAAAAAATAAGCGGTAAATCGTGGGAAGAAAATATAAAAGAAAAAATATTTACACCCCTTGGTATGAGCCGCTCCAACCTGAGCACAAATGATATGGAGAAAGATGAAGATGCTTCCTTAGGATATGGACTGAAAAAGGACAGCAGCATTAAAAAGCTCAGCTATTTTAATATAGACGGCATGGGCCCCGCAGGCAGCATTAACAGCAGCGTTACGGAAATGGCCAACTGGGTAATGACATGGATAAACAACGGACAATTTAATGGTAAGGAAGTGCTGCCCGGGTCTTATATCAGAGAAGCCATCAGCGCTCAAATGGCTATGGGTGGAGGGATACCGGAAAAAGAAAGCCCGGACATTTATTTTTCGAATTACGGATTAGCATGGTTTCTCAGTTCCTATCGCGGACATTACCGCGTAGAACATGGAGGTAATATTGACGGGTTTTCTGCAAGCACCAGCTTCTTTCCTTCCGACAGTATCGGCATTATTGTGCTTACCAATCAAAATGCCTCTGCTATACCTTCCGCCGCACGTAACCTGATTGCAGACCGGATGCTGAAGTTGCCATACAGAAACTGGAGCAGCGAACTTAAGCTGGCAGTTGCCAAAGCGACCCTGCAGGCAAAGGAAGCGGAAAAGAATAAAACATCTAACCGTGTTCCGGGTACTCAACCTTCTCATACGCTTACGGGTTATGAAGGCATCTTTAATAACCCGGGTTATGGCGATATTGAAATATATTCAAAAAAAGATTCGCTGTTTGCCCGAACCAATAAAGACTCCATGTGGCTGAGACATTATCATTACGATGTATTTGAAGTAAAAGGCTTTGATAAGGAAGAGGGATTGGATACCTCTTCCGGCGGAACCGTGTTAAATTTCAGGACCGGTGACGATGGTAAGATCGGAAGCCTGGGCATAACCATGGAACCTTCCCTGAAACCAATAGAATTTGTATATAAGCCCAAACCCAAAGCGTTGAGCAAAGAAGAGCTGCAAAAGTATGTGGGTGAATATGAGCTGGGGGGTATGACAACAAAGGTTTACCTGAAGGGAGAAACCTTATTTGTATTTGTTCCCGGTCAGCCCGAATATGAAACCATTGCACTGGGCAATGATACTTTTAAGCTGAAAGCGCTGGAAGGGTTTAGTGTGCGGTTTGATGTAGCGAACGATAAAGTGACAGGCATAAATTTTATTCAGCCCAACGGTACTTTTAAAGCGAAGCGGAAATAGGGGGAGAGGTGAATAGTGAGAAAGGTTTGTCGTTTCACCTTTATCATTTCACGAAGTAAACGTGAAGAGAGCGGTAACTCAGGCAAGCTATTAATCTAATCAATTCAGAATGAGCATAACGATCAGGCCGGCCGTAAGAGAAGATTGTACCAGGCTGATGGAGCTGGTGCGTGAGCTGGCGGAATTTGAAAAGGCGCCACACGAAGTAACGGTTGACCCTGTGCATTTTGCTGAAAGCGGGTTTGGGGAAAATCCTGTATGGTGGGCATTTGTTGCTGAAGTTCCTTCAGGCACTAACGGGGCAAAAGAAATTGTAGCTTTTGCATTGTATTATATTCGGTACTCTACCTGGAAGGGCCAGCGCATGTACTTAGAAGATATTATTGTTACCAAAGCCTGGCGGGGCAGGGGAATTGGAAAATTATTGCTGGATCGCCTGGTAGAAGAAGCCCGTGCTAAAAAATTTACCGGCATGATGTGGCAGGTATTAGACTGGAACGAACCTGCTATACAGTTCTATAAAAAATACAATGCGCAGTTTGATGCGGGATGGGTAAACTGCAACGTTAATTTCTAAAGGTTAACCAACGTTAATTTTGGGAAAACAAATGTTAAGTGCGGGGTTTTGAGCAACCGGGTGTTCAGTAAATACGTAATTTCAGTATGTACTGTGCTGCTATACATTCGCTGTTTCAAACTTCAATAACAGAAATATGGAATTGAAAAACATTGCTTTGTTCTTTTTTTCAGCGGTTGTATTATCAACTGTTGGCTGTAAGAAGGAAAATAATAACGGTGATGCAGGTAATACAACGGAGAACAGGGTTAAAGATACTGCCTGGAGCTATGCAAAGGATCTCTACCTGTGGCATCAAAACCTTCCTTCTGATTTTAACGCAAGGTCTTACGCCGATCCCGACGCTATTATGAAAGCGCTCCGCCCCTATAGCGCAGAACCCGGTTTCGCTGATCCCGTAGACCGGTGGAGCTTTGCCATAAAAAAAGCAGAATGGGATGATGTAAGCTTGGGCATCAGCGGTGATTTTGGACTGGGTATATTTTTTATGTCGGAGAACGACCTGCGGGTTTCTTATGTAGAACCGGCATCTCCTGCAGCCGCCGCGGGTATAGAAAGGAGCTGGCAGATAATGTCGGTTAACAATAATACCACCGTTAACACTGATGATGCCACTATATCGCGTATTTCCACAGCCGTATTTAACAGCTCTTCCGCAAGCTTCACTTTTAAAAAGCCCGATGGAACAGACGTTGATATTACACTTACCGCTGCAACCCACCAGGATGACCCCATTATTTTAGATACGGTATACAGCAATGGCGGCAATAAAACAGGATACTTCGTTTTTAATTCTTTTTTGGGCAACATTGACAATATCAAAAGCCGCCTGGGGAATATTTTTAATGCATTTTCAGCCGCCGGTATTAACGATATGATCGTAGACCTGCGGTATAACGGAGGCGGGTATGTAGCGCTTCAGAATGAGCTGGCTAACTATTTAGTGCCTTCATCAGGCAATAACGGCATTATGCTGCAGGAAAAATTTAATAATAACTATAGCGCTCTTTTTGATACCACCATCAACTATCAAAAAAAGGGAGCGCTTAACCTTAACCGTATTTTTTTCATTATCACTAAAAACACAGCTTCTGCAAGCGAACTGTTGATTAACAGTCTTAAGCCCTATGTGGATGTGAAGCTGATCGGCAGGGCGAGTCACGGAAAGCCCGTAGGTTATTTTAATATCGGAGTAGGCGACTGGTATATTTTCCCGGTTTCCTTCAGGAGCGTAAATAAGAACGGTGAAGGAAATTATTTCAATGGACTGCAGCCCGACGTTACTGTAGATGACGGACTGGATAAACCATGGGGCGATATCAATGAAAGCTGCCTGGCAAGCGCCCTGCATTATATCAATGAGGGGGCCTTTTCGCGTATTTCGGCCCGGGCGCAACAGGATATCAGGCTGGAAAACGGAAATACCGCGCTGGATATAAAACGGTTTAAGGGAGCGGTGGAGGAGAGGAGTAGAACGTGGTAATTTGAAAATGTGAAAATGTGAAAATGTGGTAATGGGATGATGGGAAGAGAGACATGGGGAAAAGTTGTAGTAAATGAGTAGTCAATAGTGAATGCCTTATACCTTACTCCTCATACCCTATACCTTACCCCTCATACCTCATTTCATAAATGCAAAATACACGGCGCCCATCAGGCATATGAAGCTCAGCAGGTATTTCCAGTGCATGGGTTCGCGCAGGTATAATAAAGCGAAGGCAACGAATACTACCAGGGTAATGGCTTCCTGGATAATTTTTAGCTGGAAGGCGCTAAAGCCGCTAACATATCCCAAACGATTAGCCGGCACCTGCAGGCAATACTCAAAAAAAGCAATTCCCCAGCTCACTGCAATGGCTTTCCACAATGGAACATTTTGATGCTTTAAATGTCCGTACCATGCAATGGTCATGAAGATGTTAGAGAACAGCAACAATACAATGGTGCGCATATAACAAAATGCTTGTAAACGGGAATTGTGGTGCTGGTTAGTGCCCTTCAACCTCAACCTTGTAACCTGTAACCTGAAACCTGTAACCTCTATCTTACTCTACTTTTGAAATCTTAAGCAGGTTAGTAGGCAAATGAAGATGAACGGGCAGGCTGCCGGTATTTACTATAGTATCCCCGGTTTTTAAAAAGCCTCTTGTTTTTAAAATTTGTATCTGGTCAAAAATGATCTGGTCTATACTTTCTTCCTCATCATAAAAAAATGGTCTTACCCCCCAGCTCAGGCTAAGCTGGTTAAGCAATGTTTTTTCTTTGGTGAAGATGTATAATGGCGATTTCGGCCGGTAGCTGCTTACCACAAAAGCGGTGTACCCGCTTTGGGTCATTGCCAGCAGGGCGTCTGCATTTACATCCTTGGCAATTTTACAGGCGTTATAACAGATGGCATCGCTGTGAAAAGACGGCGAATGCGGCTGCGGCTTCAGATCTTCCTCGCGGTTATAGCGGTATTCTTTTTTTTCTACTTCCAGGATAATTTTACGCATGGTTTGCACTACCAGCACCGGGTGCTGTCCCATAGCCGTTTCACCGCTCAGCATTACCGCATCGGCGCCCTCCAGCACGGCATTGGCTACATCGGTAGCTTCGCTGCGGTTGGGTTTAATACGATCCATCATGCTTTCCATCATTTGCGTAGCCACAATAACCGGCTTTCCGCGGTGAAGGCATTTGCGGATAATATCTTTTTGGATAAGGGGAACCTGTTCAACGGGCATTTCAACACCCAGGTCGCCACGGGCGATCATAATGCCGTCCGATTCCAGAATGATCTCGCGCAGGTTAACAATGGCTTCAGGCATCTCAATTTTAGCCATCACCTTGCATTTGCTTTTGTTTTCCTGCAGTATATCTCTTAATATTTTAAGATCATCTACTTTTCTTACAAAGGAAAGCGCGATCCAGTCTACCGCATGCTCAATCATAAAATCCAGGTCGGCAAGGTCCTTTTCGGTAAGTGCCGGCAATGAAATTTTAGTGTCGGGCAGGTTAACGCCTTTTTTGGAAGATAAAATACCCGGCATGGTAACCACTACTTTCACATCTCCTTTTTCAGTAACCTCCGTTACCTGCACCTCTAATTTACCGTCGTCTATTAAAATTTTGTTACCCGCTTCCACATCATTGGCCAGGTTGGGGTAGGAAACGTAAATTTTTTCCCTGGTACCAATACATTTTTCGTTCGTGAAAGTAAGGATGTCGCCAACATTTACGGGCATAGAGCCGTTTTCAATTTCGCCTACCCTGAGCTTTGGACCCTGCAGGTCGCCAAGTATACAAATATTGTATGGTTCTTCTGTATTGATCCTTCGGATATAATTAATGATAGCCAGCTTGTCGGCATGCGCGCCATGCGAAAAATTCAGGCGAAATACATTTACGCCTGCCTTTACCAGATCCAGCAGCTTATCGTAGGTATCGCAGGCCGGTCCAACAGTGGCAACAATTTTTGTGCGGTGAAAAGTGTGTTCAATACCTGCCTGTTTGTCCATCTCTTCGTGCAGGTATTTGGTAATATTTTTTGACATACTATGGTAATGATTTTATTTTTGTTTAAGGTACGGGGTACAATATGATAAGACACAGGCCCGCAACCGTATAGCGCCTAAGGCATTTATCTTCAACCCGTGGCGCCTGCCGCTACGAAGCCAGTATCTTCACAATTTTAAGCCAGTCGTAATCTATGGTTTGTTCCGCTTTTACAGCCTGCTCTAAAGGGGTATAATGTAATTGATTGTTTATTATACCAATCATCGTGTTAATATCTTTGCCGGTCATCAAACACTCCACTGCTGCATAACCCATGCGGCTGGCAATCAGCCTGTCGAGACAGGAAGGCGAGCCGCCACGCTGGATATGTCCGAGTATACAAACTTTAATATCGGCGTTTGGCATTTTTTCTTTTAACACTTTGGCTATTTCATTGGCTCCTCCCAGTTCGCTGCCTTCTGCCACTACCAGCAGGTTTACTAATTTCTTTCTCTTTTCTTTTTCCTGGAGAGAGTCAATGACTTCATTGATGTCGGTTATCCGTTCGGGGATCAGGATGTTTTCGGCGCCGGTAGCAATACCGCTATGCAAAGCAATATAGCCCGAGTCTCTGCCCATTACTTCTATAATAAATAGCCGGTCGTGGGCATCGGCAGTATCCCGTATTTTGTCTATAGCTTCTACGGCGGTATTTACGGCGGTATCAAAACCTATGGTAAAATCGGTTCCGGCAATATCTTTATCTATGGTTCCGGGTAAACCGATACAGGGAATGTCAAATTCGCTGGAAAATATTTGTGCGCCCCTGAAAGAGCCGTCGCCGCCTATGATCACCAGTCCGTTAATGCCCAGATTTTTTAGATTTTCGTATGCTTTTTTTCTGCCTGCGGCTTCAAAAAATTCCTTACACCTTGCGGTTTTCAGGATGGTGCCCCCTCTTTGTATAATGTTGGCAACGCTGCGGGATTCCAGCTTAAAAATATCATTTTCTATCATCCCCGCAAACCCGCGCATAATGCCAAACATATCTAATCCGTAATATAAGCCGGTACGCACTACTGCCCGTATGGCTGCATTCATACCCGGGGCGTCTCCTCCTGAAGTCAGTACCCCGATTTTAGAAACTTTCTTTTCCATTCGTTTAAACCTTGTCTGAAATGATTAAGATCATTCAAAGGGCAAGTACAGTTATTAAAATTTTTTCTATATCTGTTTTATAGAAGCGTCAAAAGTACATAATTACAATCATTTCCCAATTTTAGATTGAAGGTTTAATGATTTTGTACATTCGGGGCTTATACGCCTTAAAATGAAGATTTTAGTTACCGGTGCCAACGGACTTTTAGGACAAAATGCAGTGCAGCAACTTACAACCGCAGGGCATGAAGTAACAGCTACCGGCAGGGGAGCATGCAGGCTGCCGGCGGCGGATAAGCCTTACCGGTATGCAGCTATTGATATTACAGACAAAGAAAGTGTGTTAACGCAGGTAGCCGCCATTCGGCCGGATGTGATCATTCATGCCGCGGCTATGGCACAACCCGATGCCTGCGAGCTTAATAAGGAAGCGTGCTATAACACGAATGTAAATGCAACCCGCTATTTTACAGATGCGGCAGCTGCCGTAAATGCAAAGCTGGTATATATTTCCACCGATTTTGTGTTCAGCGGTGATGATGGTCCTTATCGTGAAACAGATTTGCCTGCTCCTGTTAATTATTATGGAGAAACCAAATGGGAAGCGGAGCAAATTGTACAGCAAAGCGGCATCAGCCGGGCTATTGTGCGCACCGTGCTGGTATACGGAAACATATTAGCAGGCACAAGGAGCAATATCGTAACCTGGGTGAAAGAAAACCTCGAAAAAGGAAATCCGATAAAAGTGGTAAGCGACCAGGTACGTACGCCCACCTATATAGGCGACCTTGTTAGCGGTATACAATTGATCATAGAAAAAAATGCCGGCGGCATATATCATATCTCCGGCAGGGAAGTGCTTACCCCTTACGATATGGCGGTGCAGGTTGCCGGTTATTTTGGACTGAACAAGGCGCTGATGGAAAAGGTAGACGCCGCAGTATTTACGCAACCGGCGCGGCGTCCGTTAAAAACAGGTTTTATTATTCACAAAGCGGAAAAGGAACTGGGCTACAGCCCTATAAGCTTCATGGAGGGCATTCGCAATATGTTTCCCTAACTGTCAATACGCAAAAAGTCTCCGGCCATATTGAATTCCAGCTCTAACCCATTATCTAAGCTTACCTGTTGATTTTTGTTGTCGAGCTCCCAGCCGGTAATAACATTGCCGGAATAATTTGCTGAAACATAATCAATAATTTTGGAAGGAATGACGGAGTCGGGCAGCTTAGCAATGCCATCAATGTCGGTGATCTGTTTTTTTCTATTGAATTCCAGGCTGATGTTCCCTTCAAGTATAACATCGTAGGTTAATTCCAGTCCATCCCTGTCTTTTACAGATTGTATGATTGGGTTTGCAGGAAAATGCGTTGTAATAAACGTCTTTATTTCAGCAGGCAGGTCATTTTCCTTAACCATTGTTTCTTTTTCGCAGCTTGCAAAAGTGAAAATCGCCAGTATGATGGCAAGGTTTATTTTTCTCATCTATATTGATTTGTGCTTATCCCCGGTGTGTAGCATTTTCAGGAACAAACGCGTTTAATAAAATATTTTTAAGTAACTGCCGGTAAGCAGCAATGAACCGGCAGGCTGAAAGGGCATATTCCCCTTTTAATCTGCCTGCTGCTTCAATACCGTTCCTTTCTCATCAAAATGCACTTTCAATTCTTCTTTTAATGATTGTAATTCTACGCTATACTGTATTGTATTACCTGTTGTTATCTTTTTTACATCGTCAACCCGGTACCCGTTAAAATCATTTTTAATGACTGACCGGATAGCTGCGGGCAGTTTTCTTTTAGTAACATCCTCCTTATGTTTTAACAGCTTGCCCGAATTATCATAGCATGCCTCATGATCTTTAGACAACTTCATTTCAAACTCCGCGCAATACTGGTTGTTTTTTATTTCCCACTCCACATCGTAGGCTTTGGGAAATGTTTGTTTGAAATGGTTTAATACCACCGAGGGTACCTGGCTTTGCGGAATGTTTTGCGCGAAACCGGCGCCATGCGCCAGTAACAAACTGAAAGCAATAATGAATATGTTCCTTTTCATGTGCATCATTTTTATATTATTACACAAAGGAACAACCTGATTTTGGAAAGAATCGGGAATCTGTTAACGTGAAGATCCGGGATATGAAACATCACCCGTTCTTGAACCGGACCTCGAAGCAATGGTTGTTGTTATAATGGTAAGAAAGTCCGAAATCATATAATTTACAAATGGCTTTAACAACCGCTAAGCCAAGCCCTGTGCTGGTTTGTTCGGTGGCGTCTTTATAGAAACGGTTAAAGATCTTCTCGGGGTTCAATGCCTTTTCATTTCCCGTGTTGCTTATCTTACATGTTGTTTGCGTGATATCAATAGTAATAAGCCCATTCGGTATATTATGGAAGACGGCATTTTTGATAAGATTCGCGATAAGGATAGACGCCAGGGCCGAATCCATTTCAACTTCCGCCTGTCCGGCCTCGTGAAGGGATAGCTTGATATTTTTGTACGCAATAAAATCCTCCAGGTCGCTTATGCACTGGTGAACCGTTTGGTTAATGGAAATAGTTTGGTTACCCGCGTATTGCCTGTTTTCAATTTTGGTTAATAACAGCAATGATTTGTTAAGACGTGCCAGCCGCTCAATCATTTGAAGCACCTGCGCAATATCTGCAGCATGCGTATCTTTTATGTCATCTTTTTCAAGCAACAGCTCCAGCTTGCCGGCGGCAATGGCAAGCGGAGTTTGCAGTTCGTGCGCCGCGTTTTCTGTAAACTGCTTTTGATTAGCGTACGTTTCCAGTGAGTGCAGCGTCAAGGTGTTTACAGCGTTTTTCAGTTCTTTAAACTCTTTAATATTTGTTTTAATATCGGGGGGCTTTTCATTGCTGTCGAGCCGGAAACTTTTTAGCTGCAGCAATATTTCATAAAACGGTTTCCATAATTTCCGGAGTGCTATTTTATTAATGAGGATTATACCTGCGAGCATAATGAGGTAAAGCCATACTACCGACCAGAAGAGATCTTCTATCAGGTCATCTTCTTCCACCATGGAAGAAATAACCTGCAGCCGGTAAAACTTCCCGTTTAGCTCAAAAGCGGTGGAAAGCATACGTACGGGTTCCATGTCTTCTTCACCCTGCATATACAAAGCGGTGTCGGTATAGGTATCTTTTATGGTAATAGCAGATACTTTTGCCAATTCCTGTATGGCGTAATTGCTCTCGTTAAAGGTATTTTTTTGCAGTACAGTGGAATCTGCTGCTACCCTTTGAATAATCAATAATTTGGAATTGTCTAACCCGTCGTCTATGCTGTCGCTGATCTCGTCCAGCATATTGATATAGAAAACAACAGACCAGATACTCACGATAACAAGGAGTGGAACAGACAGGTAGATAAGCGATTGGTTGAGCAGCCTCATTGTTCAACCAGTTTATACCCGATACCATAAATGGATTGTATTTCTATTGCAGCGTTTGATGATTGCAGTTTTTTGCGGAGATTCTTGATCTGGTAGTAGATAAAATCTAAATTATCTGCCTGGTCGGTATTGTCTCCCCACACATGCTCTGCCAAAGCGGTTTTTGTGATCAGCCTGTTTTTGTTGGAAAGGAAATAAGTCAGAATGTCGAACTCTTTACGGTTCAGGGCAAACACGTTGCCGTTAACGGCAAACAGCCGCTCGTTCAGATCTAATGATACGTTAGCGGTTTCAATTATATTTTTTCCGCCCGGCGTCTTTCTTCTCAGCACTGCCTTTATGCGGGCATTGAGCTCCGTAATGTGAAAGGGCTTTGTAAGGTAATCATCCGCTCCTGCGGCCAAGCCTTTTACCTTGTCGTCCAAGGAATCTTTGGCGGAGATGATAATTACATTTTCTGTTTTGCCTGAAGCCTTTAGTTCTGCCAAAATATCCAGCCCGCTGCCGCCGGGCAGCATGATGTCTAATAGAATACAGTCGTATTCATACAATGAGATTTTCTCAAACGCGCTGTTAAAATTACCGGCAGACTCCACCAGGAAATGCTCCTTTTCTAATGAAAGGGTAATGGCTTCGAGCAATTCTTTTTCATCCTCGATGATCAAAATTTTCATTGTTACCAAAATTACAGATGAATTTTGGAAATAAACGGGAATAACAAGGTCTGCAGTTGCGCTATTGTTTATCTGAATGGGATCCTGTATAGTAGATTGTTAGTGACTAAGCCAGGGCGCTTTTGCTGGCGATTTGCGCGTTTTTTAAAAAGTGGGGAATGCAAAAAACTTCTGTTCCTGTGACGCTCTGGCGGAGACATATAAAAAAAATACAGCATTTCACTACAGAGCAAAAAAAATTGGCCCCTGTAAAAACAGGGGCCGCAACCAAAACTAACTGCTTATGAGAAAATTGACTGTAATAAAATGTTGTTATTATATAGACGCATGGGAGGCAAAATTGTACTACGTTATATTGTTAATTAATTATTAAAGCTTGCCGGTAGGGTGCGGATAGCGTGTTATAAAATTTCAAAAAACCTCTTAATAATGCCGCAGATGTGCAGATTTATTTGAGAAAAGAGTTTTGTTGTCAGATATGGTTCGCCAGGGTCACATTTATGCTACATCAATCCTGTCCGGCCATATATCAGGCAGTTCTCCGCTGAAACCCATTTCTGGAATTGTATCAATTTGTATCATTTCTTCTTCTGATAATTCAAAATCGAATAGGTTGATATTTTCTTTTATCCTTTTCAAAGTGGTTGATTTCGGAATTACAACCACGTTGTGCTGAATTACCCAACGCAGGCAAATTTGAGAAACAGATTTATTATGCTTTTCTGCAATTTTTTCTAAAAGTTCATTTCCAAACACTTTGCCCCTTGCCAGTGGCGACCATGATTCCACTGTAATACCTTGTTTTTTACAAAATTCGGCTAATTCGGGTTGCCAGTATCCAGGGTGGAACTCAATCTGATTAATAGCGGGAATTGTATTTGTTGTTTGAAGAAGTGCTTCAATATGTTCACGCCAAAAATTACTTACGCCAATAGACTTAATCAGTCCGTCTGCTTGTAATTCTTCCATTGCACGCCAGGTGTCAGCATTGGTTTTTTCCCAATTTTCATAATTTTTTGCATTCGCCGGCCAGTGTATTAAGTACAGATCAATATAATCCAGTCCAAGTTTGTTTAGAGATTTATAAAATGCTGCTTTTGTTTGATTGTAACCCAAATTTTCTCTCCATACTTTAGTGGTTACAATAATATCTTTACGGTCAACGTCACTCATTTTTATTCCTTTTCCAACAGATTCTTCATTTTCATATTTTGCTGCGGTATCAATTAGGCGGTAGCCATTAGCCAGGGCGTCCATAACAGATTGAACGCCATCTTGCTCATTTGATTTGTAGGTTCCAAAACCAATAATTGGAATCTTATTTCCGTCATTTAAAATCAGTTCTTTCATATATGGTTCATTTAGTTTTTCAAAATGTTTACTAACGGGGCATGGCTTTTTTACAGGCGGGGAAATAGCATTTTGTCTGCCCGGGCCGTGCAGCAGGTTTACTTTTTGTTGAATTTACATACAAAAGCTGATAGATTATTCATCAAGCCGGAGCTTAAGCCGATAGTGGAGAATAACCTGTTTCCCATTCATTGCTATATCCTTTAATTGGAGATTGATGGTGCTTTTTCTGTTGTGCTGGGGTTTGCGTAAAAAGCCATTGCGGGCAGCTATGCGACCCTGGCGCCTGGACTTCACTCTAAAGATGGGTGCTGATTTTTGTTCGTAAAAAAAGCCGCAGATGCGCAGATTTAATTTGAGAAAAAAACTTTGTTGTTAGATAGTAGTGTGCCGGGGCTCATAACATACGCAATAGCCCGACTGTGAAGACCCCATCGCGGCAAAAGCACTTTAGCTTCGCTTGTTCAAATGATTCTTTTTCTATTGTTTAAGTCGTCCAATTTTGATTAGCGCTTCTTCCAGTTCAACTGGCCTGTTCGTGCCAATTAGTAATTTTTTATTGTTGTCAAATTCTAATTGCAGCCCTTTATTACCTGAAACATTAAACGCGGCGCCTTTTCCCGGTAATCCTGTTCGTAAGCCCCAGCCACCATATTCGGTAATTGCCGAATATGACCTGATGTATGATTTATTCAATTTGTTCCAGACGTAATGTTTGAAAGACAAATGAAAAGGAAAAAACCTGACATAAATCCCATCTGTTTTAATTTGTGTTTTAAGCCGGAAATTGAGGAACAATAAAGTCAACAAAAAAGTTAGCCCGGTTACAATTAAAAGGCCGGTGTTACTCATGGGTTTGTTGCCAAATTGCTGTCCGCCAATTACCTGCTTACATACCCCCAAAATAAAAAGCCCGTTAATGCCAAACAAGATTAGCCAAAGCCACCACTGCTTAAAACGTTGCCTTTCAGAAAACAAGACTTCATTGTCCATACAAGTGCTATTTTGAATAGGCTAAACAATAGATATAAGCTACAGTAATTACTTAAAACACTCACCACTGACTACTCACTACTCACCACCTCATACCACTCTCCCCATAACCGGGTCCGTAATGCTTATCCTGCCTGTTTCCACCCTGCCGGCATATCTTTTTTCAAAATGGGTTTGCCCTTTTACCTTCACACTCAGGTCGTACCAGCCGGAGCTTTTCGAAAGATCAATGATAATGCTTGCCTGCGCACCCGGACTGATGATCTTCGTTTGTGCCTTGCCTTTATAAGCATTGTCTGTTATTGCTACGGTTAGTTTTTGTTTGCCTGTGTTCCTGAGCTTTATTTCAGCATTCCCGGTAAGCGTTTTTTTGGCGGCGGCTGCACGCTGGTATTCAAAGGCCACATCTAATGCCGGATCGTTGCCGTTGCCCGTAAACTCCCGGAAGAAGCCATTGGGTCCGTATACCTGCAGGTGATAGTTTTCATTGGCGGGCAATGTCCATGCGTCAATGAGCTGGTCGCCTGCTTTTACGGCATAGTTGCGGGGTGGAGCGTCTTTTCCGGGAATATATACATAAAATGGCGAGCCGGCAGCCGATGCGCCAAATACTTCGTTCCCCGCCTCAAATTTTATTTTGAAAGTTTGCCTGTCATCGCTGAGCTTCCCGTCTGCATACAACTGGTAGGGCAGGGGTGAAGCGGGCCTTGTTCCTTTTTCCTGCTGCGGCATCCAGGGTGAGGCGTAAGGATCTTTATTGATTTGTTCTATTTCGGAAGCGCTGAGATTTTTAAACCCGGAAGGCAGCGCTTTAAACTGCGCTTTATGAATGCTTTCTAAGAAAGGAATCCTTTCTACGGGCTTTGGCGCCGGTATAGCTTCTCCGTTGTAGGGTCTGAATACGGAGGTAATATCTCCGCATACCGTACGGCGCCATTCGGTAAGATTGCTGGTTTCTATTTTCTTACCGGTTTTTTTAGTCAGAAAATGTTCCAGGAACTGTATGGGCGATGTAAGATCAAATACTTCCGAATTCACGAACCCGCCCCGGCTCCAGGGCGAGGCCACTACCATGGGTACGCGAAAACCCAAACCAATAGGACCTTCGCGGTCGCCCTTGCTTTTGGCTTTGTCTTTCATCCATTGCTGGCTTTCGTTGAGGTATTCGGTCTTGGGATCTATGCCTTTGGATACCAGCCCGCTGTTTTCTTTATAGGGATCGGGCGCCGCAAATGGCGGCACGTGATCAAAATAGCCGTCATTCTCATCATAGTTAAGAATGAAGATGGTTTTTTTCCATACTTCCGGGTTTTGGGTCAGAATGTCTATCACCTCGCTTAAATACCAGGCGCCATACCAGGGCGCGCCGGGATGATCGGAAAAATTGCAGGGAGCTACCACCCACGATACCATCGGAAGATTACCAGACTGAACATCCTTTCTGAACTGATGCAGCACATCGCTTTTGGGTATTTGCATTTTCCTTTCTGTGCCGCCGTCGCTATAGGTAATGCTGGTGAGCTTACGGTAGTCAGGATCAGTTCTGTTATCGGTGAATGCTTTTTCATGCAGGTGCTTATGCCATTGCGATAGTTTGTTGTATTCCTCAAGATTATATTTCTCCCTGTCTTTTTTTACCGATGTAAAGAGTTCCTGCTTCTTCGTAAGTTCTTTTTCCAGGTCCGTTTTTTCTTTGCTTCCTTCGGTTAGGCCTTTCAGTTGCACTTCCATTTCCTTTAGGATGCCCGGCAGCGTTTTCTCCATTTTTTCGAGGTAACGCATATGTCCAAACGAAAACTTCACATTATACTGGCTGAACCACTCAATAGGGTTGTTGGTAAAATTTGCCAGCCAGTCGTCTTCCTCTCCTTCAAACCCCGTTTGAATACTGATCTCGTTCTGGTATATTCTCCACGGGATATTATTTTCTTCCAGGTACTCAGGAAAGGTTTTCCATGACGCTTCCCTTCCATAAGTGATATCCGAATTGTATACATGTGCCTTTACGTTTTCGTCGTGCTTCTCCCTTATGGTACCCGTCCAGAAATACGTCCGGTTGGGTGTGGTACCCGTTAATGACGAACAAAAATGCTGATCGCAAACGGTAAAGGCATCGGCAAGAGCATAATAGAAGGGGATATCTTCACGGGTAAAATGTCCCATGGTTAATGGCATGTGCATAACTGCTTTACGTCCCGATTTTTTTGAGTCAAGCCATTTGTCGTGTTTTCCTTCATTGCGGGCGTCGGTCATATCGCTCCAGCCGTGAGGCAGTGAGCCCAGCCAGGTGATGCTGCTTTCTTTGAGGTTTAAACGAAAGGGCGCGTAGGTTTCACCGGCTGCATTAGATTGCAGCCAGACTTTATTTTTGTTGGGCAATGGAACAGCGCGGGGATCATTAAAGCCCCGAACACCCTGCAGCGTTCCGTAGCAGTGGTCAAAGGAGCGGTTCTCCTGCATCAGGAAAACAACATGTTCCGCATCAAGATAAGTAGATCCTGCCTCGGGATTAATAGCGAATGCTTTTTGAATGGAAGGCGGTAACCCGCTGAATACGCCGGCGCCGCCGGATAATAATGCCGCTTTTTTAATAAAATCTCTCCTGGTATCCATGATGTAGAAGGGTTTAAAATTTGAAGGATAAATATAGGAAATACGGAGGGAATGCAAAGCATCAAAAACCAAATCGCAAGAACCAAACTTGCCTACCGGCCGGCAGGCCTGTCCGCCAGGGCGGATAAATTTCAAATATTAAATCCGAAGGGAGAAAGTTCGAAATTCGAAATGAAATCCCAACGTTAAACCACAAATAACAAAATTCGAAGACGGAATTTCGAAATTCGAAGCGGAGTAATAGCCCATTCGGGGGAATATAATCCGTCTCCGTTATTGGGAGATTACTTCGACCCTTAAAAAATATTACGCATCATTCAAATCAGTTTAGGGCCTCGTAATGACGTTCAAGTCCGAAGCCAGAAACCCGAAATTCGAAATGAAATCCCAACAGTAAACCACAAATAACAAAATTCGAAGACGGAATTTCGAAATTCGAAGCGGAGTAATAGCCCATTCGGGGGAATATAATCCGTCTCCGTTATTGGGAGATTACTTCGACCCTTAAAAAATATTACGCATCATTCAAATCAGTTTAGGGTCTCGTAATGACGTTCAAGTCCGAAGCCAGAAACCCGAAATTCGAAGCGCAATGCAACCATAAACTACAAACCATAAACCACAAATCATAAAATCCGGGAGGAGCACTCAGCCCATCGTTATATACTCACACCTCACACCTTCTCTACCATATCTTCGCTCTTACACTATCTGCCCGGTACATTTTATCGCCGGGTTGCACATCAAATGCAGCATAAAATTCCGGCATACTGGAAACGGAGCCATTTGCCCTGAACCTTTCAGGAGAATGCGGATCAAGCAGTAACCGCTCCTTCACGGATTCATCCCTGTATTTTGAACGCCACACATTGGCGAAAGATAAAAAGAAACGCTGATCCGGGGTAAGCCCGTCAACTTTTTCATCACTTTTACCCTGTGGTGTATTTTTAAACGCTTCATACGCGATCATCACTCCACCTATATCAGCAATATTTTCACCCAGGGTTAATTCACCGTTTACGTGTAAACTATCCAGTACAGTGTATGCGTTATACTGGTCAACCACCACTTTCGCCTTACGTTTAAATTGTTCGGCATCATTTTTCGTCCACCAGTCGTGCAGGTTGCCATCTGCATCATACTGCCTGCCCTGGTCATCAAAGCCATGCGTCATTTCATGCCCTATAACCGCACCTATAGCGCCATAGTTAATAGCATCATCGGCCGCATTATTAAAAAAGGGCGGTTGAAGGATTCCTGCGGGGAATACAATTTCATTAAACGATGGATTATAGTACGCGTTAACTTCGGAAGCATTCATAAACCATTCGGTTTTGTCAACAGGTTTATCCACCTTGGCCAATTCCTGTTGAAAGGCATATGTTTTTAACTGCCTGATATTATTAAAATGATCGGCTCTTTCAATCTGCACGCCGGCATAATCTTTCCACTTATCAGGATAGCCTATCTTTTTTACAAAACTATTCAGCTTAAGCAACGCCTTCTGCCTGGTGCTGTCGCTCATCCAGTCTAAGTGCTTTATCCTGCTTTCATATACGTGCTGCAGATTGTTCACTAAGCTGAGCATCCTTTCTTTAGCTTCGGCCGGAAAATACTTCTGCACATATACCCGGCCCAGGAGATCGCCCGCCAGGTTACTTACTATGCCCGTGGCTTTTTTCCAGCGTACGGGTTTTTCCTGTATACCTCTTAAGGTTTTAGCGTAAAACGAAAATTTCAGGTCTTCGAAAGGAGCGCCTAACGGGGCTTCTTCTATAACTTTCAGCTTCAGTTTATTTTTCCACACCTGCAGTGGCGTAGCTTTCAATTGCCGGCTCAGTTCCCTGAAGTAGCCGGGCTGTCCTACCAGTACCGTATCCGTATTGGCGCCAAGGTCTGCAATAAATACCGTCCAGTTAATTTCAGGTGTTAATGCACTGAGCTCTTTTACTGCAAACTTGTTATAGTTTTTTACAGGATCCCTCAATTCAACCGGTGTAGCGTGTGCATTTGCCAGCGCGGTTTCGAGCGCAAGAATGGCGGAAGCATCTTTTGCTGCAGATACGCTATCCGCACCTATAGCTTTAAACATATCAGCCACATAACGCACAAATTCATTGCGGATTTGTTTGCTTCCCTCATCATCTTTCAAATAATAATCCCTGCCCGGAAGCGATAAGCCATCCTGGTGAAACTGCAATTTATTAACCGCTGCATCCCTGTCATCCGCCGCCACATAAACGCCAAAGATATTTTCATCCCCCAGGGTATATTCATACGCACATTCCTTAACCAGTGCGGCTATAGAAGCTATTCCGTCAATACGCTTCAAATCATCCCCAACAGGCACATACCCCTTCTGATCTATAGCTGCCGAGTCCATGGCGCCGGCATATAAATCACCCATCATTTGTTCGGGCGATCCTTTTTCAAAACCATTGCCTGCAGCAAGCTCCTCCAGCATGGCCTGTAGCTTTTTCCTATTGTCTTCATATAACACATGCGGGGTGCTCCATCCGGACTGGTCTGCCGGGATAACCGTATTTTGATACCACTTGCCATTCGCATACGAAAAGAAATCCTCGCCCGGCTTTATCATAGAATCCATTCCGGCAAAATCAATAAACGGACCGCCTTTTACCGGTGAGGTATTGTTTTTGCATGATGATAAACTCATCATGATCAACAGGGACGAAATGCCCCATGACAGTTGTTTGGAAATACGCATATAAATTGATTTGTTTTTTTATGGAAGCACTTAAAGAAAAGACAATTATATTATAAATGCAATACCATGCGTTACAAAATTATACAACAAATTAATCAACGCTCCAGGCTCCTGGAGCCAAACAGCAGGCTCCCGATCCTGACCATATTGCTACCTTCTTCTATTGCGATATGATAATCACCACTCATGCCCATGGAAAGAGTAGTAAGTGGTAAGTGGTAAGTGGCAAGTGAGCACAATTGATCGTATAGTGATCTCAGGTAGTTAAATTCCGTTCTGATAGTTTCCCTGTCATCTGTTAATGATGCCATGCCCATCAATCCTTTTACCGCTATATTGTTTAATCCCGAAAGGTTACCTGTAATTTCTTTCAGTTCAGCTTCATCCAGCCCGAATTTTGTTTCCTCGCGGGCGATGTGCACCTGCAGCAATACGGGAATGGTTCTGCCGTATTTAAACCCTTGTTTGCTAATCTCCACCAGGAGCTTCCGGCTGTCTGCACCATGTATCAAATGAACAAAGGGCGCGATCTCCTTTACTTTATTGCGCTGGAGGTGACCGATAAAATGCCAGCGGATATCAGCGGGTAGTTGCTTTTGCTTTTCCACGAGCTCCTGCACATAATTTTCGCCAAAATCGCGCTGCCCCAGGTTGTATAAAGTTTGTATATCGCTAACGGGTTTGGTTTTAGATACAGCAACCAGCGTTACTTTTTTACTATCCAGCTCCTGTTGTATACTTTGATATGCTTCAATATTTACCGCCATGACTTTCTTATTGCTTTATCCCTTAATCCTTGTACCCTGCAACCTCACACCCCATACCTTACACCTCATCCCTCATACCTCACACCTCATCCCTTACACCTTACACCTCATCCCTCACACCCCACCCTCCCTCACTTCAATATCCCTCTTCCTATTACTATTCTTTGCACTTCGCTGGTGCCTTCGTATATCTGAGTAATTTTAGCATCCCGCATCAGGCGTTCCACGTGATACTCCTTTACATAACCATAGCCTCCATGAATTTGCACGGCCTCTGTAGTAACCCACATGGCTGTTTCAGAGGCAAACACTTTAGCCATGGAACTGCTAAGCGTATAATCATCGCCGTTATCCTTTTCCCATGCGGCCCGTAAACACAATAACCTGGCGGCTTCAATACGCGTAGCCATATCTGCCAGTTTAAACTGTATGGCCTGGTGCTGCGCTATTTCTTTTCCAAAGGCTTTCCGTTGTTTGGAATACTCAACTGCCCGTTCATAAGCGCCGGAAGCTATACCCAGTGCCTGGGCCGCAATACCAATACGTCCGCCGGCAAGTGTTTTCATAGCAAAGCTAAATCCAAGGCCGTCATCGCCTATACGGTTTTCTTTGAGCACTTTCACATCCTGGAACATAATGCTGTGTGTGTCGCTTCCCCTGATCCCCAGTTTATTTTCTTTTGGGCCAATGGTTATACCGGCTGTATTTTTTTCAACAATAAAGGTATTAATGCCTTTGCTGCCTTTCGCCGCATCCGTTTGCGCCATAACCAGGTACACACTTGCCGTTCCACCGTTGGTTATCCAGTTTTTGGTTCCGTTGATGATGTAATGATCTCCTTTATCTTCCGCTATCGTGTGTTGCGAAGTGGCATCGCTGCCTGCTTCCGGCTCGCTCAGTAAGAAAGCGCCGATATACAACTCTCCGTTTTTACGTCCCTGCGCCAGCGGAACAAGGTATTGCTGCTTTTGTTCCTCACTCCCATATTTTTCCAGTCCCCAGCACACCAGGCTGTTATTTACACTCATGCATACACTAACGCTCGCGTCTACCTTACTGATCTCTTCCATAGCCAGAACATAGCTGATGGTATCCATGCCCGCACCACCATATCCGGGTGCAGCCATCATTCCCATAAAACCAAGCTCGGCTAATTTCAAAACCTGCTCTTTGGGAAACTGCTGTTTTTCATCTCTTTCAATTACACCCGGCAAACATTCATTTTGTGCAAAATCGCGTGCCGCTTGCTGAATCATCAATTGTTCTTCATTCAACTGGAATTGCATAGTGCTTACGTTTAAAAGAAACAAAAATAAGCCAATTGAGGCATCTAACTAACAACCGTTCATGTTTGGCTTACCGCTATTCAAATAAATAATTACTTTTTGCTGCTTCTGCCTGCCCTTACCATTGTAAAGTAATAGTTAATACAAGCGCATTAACAACCGGTTATAGCTTCCGGCAATTTTTTGGAACTAATTATGCAGTACATACGCTCATAAAAAATACAATTATGAAAAAGATCATTTTTGCCTGCTTCATTATGCTGTTCACAGGAAGCGCCCTGTTCGCACAGCAAACCCAACCTGCCCAACCGGCACAGGAAAAAACAAAGACCGTTAAAAAAGATGTTGCACATGCCAAAACACATGCGGTAAAAACAGCAGACCATCAGAAACAAACAACGGCCGCAGTTAAAGAATCCTCCGCTACGGCAACCGCTGCCCCTTTAAAAAAAGATGGTACGCCGGATAAAAGGTATAAGAAACACAGCCAGCATGTAAAAAAAGACGGCACGGCAGATAAAAGATTTAAAGAAAACAAGCAATAGCCGGGATTAGGGATAGTATAGCAGCATAAAGGCTTGCTGAATACAATTTCAGCGAGCCTTTTTTTGTTTCCGGAAGTTCACTGCTGATAGGGAGATAAAAAATACCTTTACCTGAAAATACACACTATTGCATACTGCCCGGATTAATTTACGACTGCAAAAAATAGTAACCGTTATAGCAGTGGTTTTATTTATCATTAAAATCATTGCATGGTATCTTACCAGGTCTGTATCCGTACTTACAGATGCATTGGAAAGCACCGTAAATATAACAGCAGGATTTATCAGTCTTTTTGGATTATATATTGCAGCCAAACCACGTGATGCCAATCATCCTTACGGCCATGGCAAAGCCGAATTCCTTTCTGCTGCCGCAGAAGGCGGGCTGATGATGATAGCAGGTGTTTTTATTATTTATGAATCCATTAATCATTTTATCTATCCGCAGGAGTTAAAAAAATTAGACTATGGCATTCTGCTCATCGCTATTACAGCGGCTATCAATTATATAACCGGAAGCTATTGTGTAAAAACAGGAAAACAAAACAATTCCCTGGCATTGGTTGCGAGCGGTAAGCATTTGCAAAGCGATACATGGTCTACGTTGGGAATTATAGCAGGATTGACGCTCATATGGTTTACCCACCTTCAATGGATAGACAGCGCCGTTGCTGCCGGATTCGCATTTTTTATTATTTATACCGGTTACCAAATTGTAAGAAGCTCTGTTGCAGGCATCATGGATGAAGCCGATAAGGCCCTGCTGCAAAGAATGGTGGCATTGCTAAATGCCAACAGGCGCGTAAACTGGATTGACCTGCACAATCTCCGTATTATTAAATACGGCAATGTGCTGCATATGGACTGCCATCTTACCGTTCCCTGGTATCTTAATGTAAAGGAAGCACATACCGAAATGGATGCACTTTCATTGCTAATACAAAAAGAATTTGGAGAATCGGTAGAGCTTTTCATACATGCAGATGCCTGCCTCGATTTCTCCTGCAACATATGCCATAAGATGGAATGTACCGTGCGGCAACATCCATTTGAAAAAAAAATAGCATGGACGATAGATAATATCTCACGCAACACCCGCCATACGCACGAAGATGATGCAGAGACACAATAGCCAATTTTATGAAAGGCTTATGAAGGCATAATCACCAGCGGCAGGGAACCGTCATGAACGAGCTGGTTAATCAGGAATTTCCGGAAAAGCTGGTCGGTAAGCGACCTGGAGCCTTTTTGAACCACCAGAATGGTATCACTGTTTATCTGAACATTCTTCCTGACCTCATTAAAAACGTTTGTTCCTTTGAAAATGCTGTAGCTTGAAGGTACCTTTCCGTTATATCTTTCCTGAAGCGTTTTCAGATAAGATTCGATTTCGGCTGCAGCGTCTTCCGTGTGAATAACCGACATAAATTGGATCTGCCCGATACTGCCCCTGAACGTGTCAAGAAAGTTGTTAAAGGCCGGTTCATTAAGCGCATACCTGTCGTTAATGGTAACAACTATATGTTTGGGAACGAGGTTACATAATTTGCTCGATGCCGTGCAAAGCTTGTCGGGAACAGCTACCGTTATTGCATTCAATTCGTTTATAATTTTCGTGGCAGTGCTTCCCATTAATATCTTTTTTAACATCCCCGTTCCCTTAATGCCAAGGATCACATAATCATTAAAACCCTGTTTCATCAGGTCAGATATTTCAAGCAGCAGGTTTCTATCTGTAACGTGAAATTTTACGTTTATGTCTTCCGGAAATTTTCCCTCAGCCAGTTTCATCAATTTCAGAAGCGCCTCCTCTTTTTCACTTTTAATGATCTCAAGCCTTGTTTCTCCGTCAGCCATGCCAGGTACTATTCCCGGAACTTTATGCAATAATAACAGATCAGCATCTGCAATTTTACACCACCTGTTTCCCAGTTCTGCAATCGCGTGGGCATACAATGAAAAATCAATAAGCGCTATCAATCTTGTTCGTTTCGTCATTAGGTTTATATTGTGTTTTCTGTATATTATTCTCTTTGTTGCTAAATTAACGATATTTGAATTCATTGACAATACAAACGGTATAAACACCGCATGCTTATGGAGCTTCACCCTGCTATCAGCTTTCTTGGCGGTCTTGTAATCATTTTGTTAGGGGCCGAACTCGTTTTACGGGGTGCAGCACGGATTGCAGTCATGCTGGGCGTAAAACCAATGATTATAGGATTAACCGTAGTTTCGGTAGGCACCAGCATGCCGGAACTGGCCGTGGGTATTACGGCGGTTTCCGATAACATAGGATCACTCGCCGTAGGAAACATTGCCGGAACAAACATCCTTAATATTCTTTTTATTCTTGGTTTAAGCGCGGCTATAAAACCCCTGCCCCTGCAGCTTTTAAGTATTCGTTTCGATGTGCCGGTAATGATTGCCTCAGCAGTTGCCTTAATCATTATGGCGCTGGATGGCGTATTGAGCCGTCTTGAAGGGATCTTACTTGTGCTGGCTGCCGTGGTTTATACAATCGCACTGGTCAGGCTGAGCAAACGTGAAACCGCCGCCATGCGTAAGGAGTATGAAGAAGAGTTCAGTTCCAAAGCACTACTGGAAAAAAACGGCGGGCGCTCTTCCATTATCAACAACACGATCATTTTAATAGCAGGAATAGGGTTTTCAATACTTGGAGCCAATTTACTGGTGGCGGGATCTGTAGAGATCGCACTTAATTTAGGCGTTTCGGATGCAGTGATCGGGTTAACCATCGTTGCCATCGGCACTTCTGCGCCTGAGCTGGCCACAACCCTTGTAGCCACTGCAAAAAACGACCGGGACGTGGCAGTTGGCAATCTCATCGGAAGCAGCATTGCCAACATCCTGGTGATTCTTGGCATAACCTGCATTGCCTCTCCCAATGGTATTGATGTAAGCCGTGAGATACTGTGGTTCGATCTTCCGCTGGCTGCAGCTGTAGCTATCGTTTGTTATCCTGTTTTCAGAAGCGGCCGCATGGTATCCCGCCGGGAAGGCATAGGGTTCGTTATCGCTTACCTGATATACTTAAGCACTTTAATATTCCTGCGTGCATAAGCCGCACGGCAAACTGAAAATATTATTTTACATTAGCACAAAAAAAATTCATGACTGGACAAAAAAAAGGGATCAGCATTACAGAAGACTGGACAGTGGTGATACTGGGCTTTGCGCTAATTTTCCTGGCTATCGCAGGATTATATTTTCCTGTACCCGCTTTCAAATGGAGCAATACGGAACAATTATTCAGCAACGTTTTTTCCGGGCATAATCTGTCGGAGATCGGTGTGCAATTTTTAATTACGTTTGCTATAGCGCTCGCAGGTACCTGGCTAACAGGCAGGTCTATACGAAACCTTCTGCTCGTATTTCCCGTGGTTTTCCTGCTTACGGTTATCGCGCTGGTAATAACAGGTAATAAAACAATGCACGAACTGAACCTGGAATCCGTGATCTTCAGCCTGGCTATCGGATTACTGATTGGCAATACCATGAAACTACCCAACTGGTTCAGGGAAACGCTTACTACCGAAATGTTCGTAAAGATCGGGCTGGTGCTGCTGGGCACTTCCATTATTTTTTCGGATGTATTAAAAGCTGGTTCAAAGGGCCTGCTGCAAGCGGTTTTAGTAGTATTAGCCGTATGGTATTTCGCTTACTGGGTTTGTAAAAAAATGAAGATTGATGATGAATTAGGGATGATGCTGTCCAGCGCTGTGTCTATTTGCGGTGTATCGGCAGCCATTGCCACTTCCGGAGCCATAAAAGGTGATCCTAAAAAGTTGTCGTACGTTGTTTCCCTGGTATTGATTACCGCCATTCCCATGATGATCTTTATGCCCTACATAGCGCTTTATTTTGGCTTCCCGGAAGCGGTAACCGGCGCATGGCTGGGCGGCACTATTGATACTACCGGCGCCGTAGTAGCATCCGGGACACTGGTTGGGGAAGAAGCGCTGAAGATCAGCACCATTGTAAAATTTTCTCAGAATGTATTATTAGGGTTAGCGGCATTCGCTATATCTGTATATTGGACCTATTCTAAAAAAAGTGATATACCCGGCGTAGACCAGAAGCCTACATTAGGTTTGATATGGGAACGATTTCCCAAATTTGTAGTAGGATTCGTGGCCGCATCATTGCTTTTTTCATTCCTGTTGAACGCATCGGTAGTGTCGGAAGTAAAAGCGCCTCTAAAGAATATTCAAACGCTTTGGTTTTCCCTGGCCTTTACCAGCATAGGGCTTGAAACCAATTTCAGGGACCTCTTTCAAACCAATAACCGTAAACCGCTTTACGCGTTCCTTATCGCACAGTTTTTTAATATTATTTTTACTTTAATTATTGCCATGATATTGTTTGGGTAAGGTAGCAGTCAGGAGCCGTCAGCTATGAGGTGATAGGAGGGGCGTGTCCTGATCAATCAGGTCGCCGGTAATTTGGAATGCATCCTAATTTGCCAGGCCCGCGGAAGTTTTAAATGGTAAATAGGCTTTCATAGCAACAGCGTAAATATTTCCTTTTATGAATCATCAGGTTTCAAAAGAACAGGGCGACACGAATACTGGTAGCTTAAGATCAGCGTATGTAGAAAAGCTGAGTGAAACAACCCGGCATTGGCTGGAAGAAGATGCAAAATACTTTTTACACCAGGCTTTATCTACACCGGTAATGAATGTGCTGGTAAAAACCGAAGGAGCCTGGATTGAGGATATGCAGGGCAGGCGTTATCTGGACCTGCACGGCAACGGGGTACATAACGCAGGGTTTTCCAACCCGGAGGTGATAGCGGCGGTACAACAACAATTGCGGCACCATTTGGCGTTTACCCCGCGGCGTTATACCAATATTCCCGCTGTTGAGCTGGCAAAAAAATTAGTTGCAATAATACCGGACGAACTTACCCGTGTATTATTTTGTCCCGGCGGGTCTGAAGCCATTGAAATGGCTGTTGCTTTGGCTAAGCATGTAACAGGGAGGTGGAAAACGGTTTCTTACTGGGATTCTTATCATGGTAATGGATTCCAGTCGTCGAGCATCGGTGGGGAAGAGCATTTTTCTGTTGGTATGGGCCCCATGATGCCCGGCGCATTGCATATTGAATTTCCAAACTATTACCGGAACCCGTGGGCACTGGAAGAGGAGGAGGCGATTGATGAGCAATACCTGCGCCAACTGAAGATCATCCTGCAAAGGAATCCCGACATAGCCGCTATTGTTGCCGAACCCATTTCTGCTACGCCGGTAGTGCCATCGCAATCATACTGGCAACAGATCAGGGAAATTTGCGATGCCCATGGCATATTCCTCATTTTTGATGAAATTATTGAGGGACTGGGAAGAACGGGCAAATGGTTTGCCTGTGAGCATTATGTAACACCCGATGTGCTGGTGCTGGGTAAATCGCTTGGCGGAGGATTGCTGCCCCTTGCCGGCATTGTAACCAAAGAAAAGTATAATGTTTTGCAGCACCGTTCCATAGGACATTTTACACACGAAAAAAATCCTTTGTCGGCCACGGCAGGGCTTGCAGCTATTCATTATATTGAATCGCATGAACTGGTAAAAAATGCGGCAACGCTTGGCGATTATTTACTGGAGCAGCTTCTTGAATTACAAAATCGCTTCCCTGTTATGGGTAATGTGGCGGGCAAAGGGATGCATCTCGGTATTGATCTTGTTAAAGATCCGGCTACAAAGGAGCGGGCAACTGAATATGCGGAACAGATCATGTACGATTGCCTTGAACAGGGTGTTGCATTTAAAGTAATCGAAGGCAATGTATTAACCCTGCGTCCTTCATTGGTTATTACAAAAGATGACTGCGACTTCATCGTTCATTCACTTGAAACCGCGTTTGCGCGGAATAAAGTGTACTAATGTCAGGCTAACCATAATAGGCTTCATGTTCTTTGTGAGCGGGCAAAGGTTAGCATTTCTTTTACCCAAACTCCGGCCCGCATATAGCATACAGCCTGCTACAGGTTCCGGGGAAGGGATTTTCTGTTTTGTACATTCTTGTAAAATGGCGTTGCGTGCTGAACCCGATAGCAGTTAATGAATGCATCAGCTCTTCTTTATCACACAACACATCCACAACAACCGGTTGGCCATTAAGCTTATCCAGCGCGTGCAGCATAAGTATACCGGCATCTGACGGCGCTGATGCTGTTACAGGACCTATGTGATGATATTTGCTTCCGTTTCTTCCCAGTGCAAATCCTGTAATGCGGCTATCCCGTACTAATACCCATGCTTTATGAGGATAGGTTTTTATCAGCATTTCAATAAGCGGAGCCCGGTTAACGCCAAAAACAACTTCGTCCAGGGCAATGATCCCGGGAATATGTTCTGACCCGATTTGCTCAGGCAAAACATCAGTGTCGGGAATGGCTATTTTTTTTGCGGTGGTATTCACCATTCTTGCAATGTGGTACTCATCCCGGAAACCAAATTTTTTATACACCTGCTGCCCATGGGCTGTAGCATCAAGCTTAACCGAAGGAAAGGATTCCAGTTTTTTGAAAACGTGGTTAAGCATTAATTTGCTTATTCCCTTTCCCCTGTATACTTTATTTACCAGTACCATTCCAATCCATGCCAGTTGGCCGGAATAGTTAATGGCAGTGGTTGTTGCAATGATCTCTTTTGCGCATACAGCGGCGATACAAATATTCCGGGGATCTGCTATTAAAAAATTCCAGTCGTTTGCCGTTTGGTTCCAGCCTTCTGCGGCACACAGCTTCATTGCAGCCGGGGTATCATCCGTCTGCAGGGTTCTCAATGTGATCGTAGTTGTTTTCATTACCATAAAGGCGGTGCCTGCATCTTATTCCTCTTCATTATAATTCATGTCTTTTTTAAACGTTTCTTCAAGATAAAAAAGCGCCACTATCGCCAAAGCATAAGCGATCAATCCTACGATTAATGCACCGTAAATAATTCCTGCATAGCTTTTCATCAATATAAAAAGTGCGGTTAACGGTATAACGGTAGCTCTTACAAAGTTGGGTATGGTGGTGGCAACCGTTGCCCTCAGGTTAGATCCGAAAAGCTCTGCCGCAACGGTTATAAAAAGCGTCCAGTAGCCACTGGAGAAGCCAAGGCATGCGCAAATGATATAAAACCATGCAGCGGTATGAAAAGGCGCCAGTAAATAAATCAGCACCAAGGAAACAGAAATCAGTATGAAGAGTAAAATAGCTTTTTTACGGCTCTGCAAATACTGGCTTAAAAAGCCGCTGGCGAGGTTGCCTGCCACCTGTCCTGAAAAAGCAAGCATCACTGCTTTGCCGGCATTGATGGGCTGGTCGAGCCCCAGTGCCTGTCCGAATTCGGGTGAAAAGGTAATTAATATACCCACCACAAACCATATCGGCATCCCGATAATAATGCCATTGATGTATTTGAATAACCGCTTTTTGTTCCTGAGCAGCATGAACACGTTGCCTCTTTTAATTTTTTGCGCTTTCAGTTTCAGGAAAATACCCGATTCAAAAACCCTGATCCGCATAACCATCAGTAACAACCCGAGACCGCCGCCAATGAAGTAGGATATCCGCCAGTCGAAAAAGTAAGATACCAGGTAGGCAAGCAAAGCGCCCATCACACCCATGGTGGCTACTAACGTTGCACCATAACCGCGGATTCTGTTGGGTAATATTTCGGATACCAGTGTAATACCTGCCCCCAGCTCACCTGCAAGCCCGAAGCCCGCAATGAAACGCAGCACGGCATACGCGCCTACAGATGTTACCAGCCCGTTGCCGATATTAGCCAGCGAATAAATTAAAATAGACCCGAACAAAACTGATAATCTCCCTTTCCGGTCGCCCATTATGCCCCAAACTATTCCGCCAATGAGCATGCCTGCCATTTGCAGGTTCAGCAGCATGAGCCCGTCTTTCAAAATGCTTTCGTCTGAAAGGTTCAGCGATCTCAGGCTGGGTACCCGAACAATGCTGAAGAGAAACAGGTCGTACATATCCACCATGTATCCAAGCGCCGCCACCAAAACAGGAAGCCGTAAAAGGTGCCCAACGGTAGTTCTGTTATCTGTGAGTGTGGCCGCAGTTGCCGAAGGATCTTTTATTATCATATTTAATGGTTGCTTTTAGAGAGGTATCAGGTTACAGGTTACAGGTTTCAGGTTACAGGATGCGCCCCTGAAACTTGCAACTTGTAACCAGCACATCTGTAACTTATAAACCATAAACTTCCAAACTATAAACTTTTTATCCGTTTGTTTGTTCAGCGCCTGTTAGCTTATATAGTTTTCCGTCTGCTTTGGTTAATATATATAATTCGCCCTGCGCATCCCTGCCAAAATGCAGGTCAACACGGTTGCTTCCGCAGGCTTCAATAAGTGTGGTTGAGACCCCGTTTATTGCGATGCGCCACTCCTTAATGGTTGCCTGTTTTCCCTGCTGAATATCCGCCGTGTTTAAACAATACAATCTGCCGGAAGGAATATCACCAAAAAAGTATTTCCCTTTTAGTTGGGGAATAGCATCTCCCCAGTATTCCAGTCCCCCTGAAATGGCCACCCCTTCATCATGATCAAATTCTGCAACAGGATAAGTGATCTTATATACGCTGTCATCTGCCGGCAGCGGGTATACGTTATTGATATCTCCATGGGGGTCTATCACGAAACGGCCTTCCCTGATGGGCCAGCCATAATTGTTGCCAGGACGAACAAGGTTTACAGATTCAATATGATGCTGACCGATATTGCAGACCAGCATATCGCCATTTTTTGACCACGTAATACGGTGCGGGTTCCTGAAACCATAAGCGTAAATTTCTCCGGGTGTTTTATTTTTTGAGTTATGAAGCAATGGATTACTTGCGGGAATGCGGTATTTTCCATTGGTGCTGTTCCTGCCCAGCGGATCTATGCGAAGAATGGTGCCCCATATTTTTTCTTTGCTTTGCGCTAAAAAAGGATAGCCGTTTTCAACAGAGCCGCCATCTCCCACACCAATATACAATAGCCCGTAATCTTCATCGCCTGGTTTGGCAAGCGGGTTAAAGGTAATTTCCTGTACGCCGTGAATGCCGCCCACCATATCCGCTCTGAACAACTCACGGCTGGTTCCTGTAAAGCGATCAGCAGCAGGATCATTTACTTTCCATTCTGTTAGCACCCATTGTACTGTTGCTTTAATGGAATCGTTAAAGCCAAATTCCGCTTTCGTTATGCCGGGAGGTTCGGTATGCGTGGTATAAAAGAGACCGTTTTTTGTAAAGTTGGGATGAAAAGCGAAGCTGCCTAACCCGGTGGCTAATCCCGGCTGATGAATGAATTTTGGTTTCAGCTTAATCATATCCATATACAGCACAGGCTGCCCGTTTTTTATTTTATATAGCTTGCCGTTGAGGTCATCAACAAATAAATCACCGGTATCGGGCTGAAAGTCGAGCTTGGTAATTCTTGCCAGCGGTTTTTTACCATCACCCGAGGTAACCGGAAATTGTGTAATCCCGGTAAGCGTTACCACCAGTCCGTCGAATTTTATTCGTTCAGGAATAGGGTCTGCCAGTCCTTTATTGGTTTCCTTTTTGGCGGATGGCTGATGCACATTCAAAAAAGCTATTAATGCATTTACATCGTTATCTTTCAATGTGGTAAATGAGGGCATCATGGTTTTGTATTCTTTAAATAGTGCGTTTGCCCTTTCATCGCCCGATGCAATGGTTTGTTCAGGATCAAGGATGAAATGACGTAGCCATTCTACGGGAACCTCGCTGGTTATACCGGCCAGCTTTGGGCCAATACCATTTTGCTGCATATTATGGCAACCGGCACAATATTGATTAAACAGGGTTTTGCCGGACGCAATTACAGCAGAGTCCGACGGAATTGCATCCCCATGCGATGATGAGCCCGGATGACAGGAACAGAAAAAAAACAGCAAAGGCAGGAGCACAATCTGTATGATCTGTATTCTTTTTTGCATTGTAGAAGAATATAGTAGTATATGATTTTAATTTTTTTTCAACACAAAGGGTCATAGGCACATAGGTTCACATAGGATTGGGTTTCTTATATTTTTTAAGTAAATCGTTTTTCTATTGCGTTTCTATATTCCTCCTGTGGCTAATGTGTTTAGTTGTATTTTTTAACACATAGGATCATAGGGCACATAGGTTCACATAGAATTGGTTTTCTGATATTTTTTTAGTAGGTAGCTTTTTCCCTATTGTGTTCCTATGATTCTAGTGTGCCTATGTGTTTAGTTGTATTTTTTAACACATAGGATCATAGGGCATATAGGTTCACATAGGATTGGTTTTCTGATATTCTTTTAGTAAATCGTTTTTCTATTGTGTTCCTATGATTCTAGTGTGCCTATGTGTTTAGTTGTATTTTAAAACACATAGGGTCATAGGCACATAGGCTCACATAGGGCTTAGTCTTCTCCTGGTTTCTTTCTATTGTGCTTCTATGTTCCTATTGTGTCTATGTGTTTAGTATATTTTTTAACACATAGGATCATAAGGCACATAGGCTCACATAGAATTGGTTTTCTGATATTTTTTTAGTAGGTAGCTTTTTCCTTATTGTGTTCCTATGATTCTAGTGTGCCTATGTGTTTAGTTGTATTTTAAAACACATAGGGTCATAGGCACATAGGCTCACATAGGGCTTAGTCTTCTCCTGGTTTCTTTCTATTGTGCTTCTATGTTCCTATTGTGTCTATATGTTTAGTATATTTTTTAACACATAGGATCATAGGGCACATAGGTTCACATAGGGCTTAGTCTTCTCCTGGTTTCTTTCTATTGTGCTTCTATGTTCCTATTGTGTCTATGTGTTTAGTATATTTTTAACACATAGGATCAAAAGTTCACATCATTCTTTTATTCTCATTTATAATCTCGGGATCGTTAATCCCCCGTCTACCATAATTACCTGCCCGGTCGAATACAGGAAATCTCCTTTTGCAAGCACTGCCACTACCTTACCCACGTCCTCCGGTTCACCCCAGCGCTGTTGCACGCATAAGCCTTCTTCAATCATTTTGTCGTATTTTTCTTTCACACCCGCTGTCATATCGCTACGGATGATGCCGGGTCTTACTTCAAAAACGGGAATGTTAAATGCGCCCAGCCTTACGGCAAACAACCGGGTGGCCATACTAAGCCCGGCTTTGGAAAGACAATACTCGCCACGGTTTACAGAAGCTACTGTGGCCGACATAGAAGAAATGTTGATGATGCATCCACTGAATGCTGGGTCATTTTTCTTTTGTTCAATCATCCAGTTCGCGGCTTTTTGCATCAAAAAATAGCTGCCTTTTAAATTGGTGTTCATCACCTCGTCATAGCTTTCCTCCGTTGCTTCCAGGATGTCGTTGCGCTGCCTTGGCGCTATGCCGGCGTTGTTTACCAGCACATCAAGTTTTTGGTAGTGCTTTCTTACTTCGCTGATCATATTTTCCCTGCCGGCAGTAGAAGCAATGCTTCCCCGGCAATAGATCACATCGTTGCCATAGCTTTTTAAGTGCTTTATTACATTCTCCACATCTTCTGCTGCGCGCATGCCATTAATGGCCAGATCAAAACCATTTACCGCCAGTTGAGTGGCAATGCCCAGGCCAATACCCCTGCTGCCTCCTGTTATTAATGCTACCTTTTTCATTGTAATGAACAATTAAAGTTCCGGAATAGTTACCCAGCATCTTTTGCTCCAGCTCTCCAGACCTTTTTCTGCAAGCTGCACGCCTTTCACTCCTTCACCTAAATCCCAGGGAAAAGGCTCATCTTTTACAACATGCTTTAAAAACAGTTCCCACTGTATCTTAAACGCATTATCATATACTTCCTGTTCGGGTACTTTTGACCAGCCCTCAAAAAAGTTAATCGGTTGCGCAATGTCGGGGTTCCATACGGGTTTGGGTGTGTTGCCATAATGCTGAATATAACATTCACGCAATCCTGCAACGGCCGATCCTTTAGTGCCATCTACCTGTAGCGTCAGCAGGTCATCACGTCTTACCCTCACCGTCCACGACGAGTTGAATTGTGCAATGATGCCGTTCTCAAGCTCAAAGGTGGCGTAGGCCGCATCGTCTGCCGTGCATTTGTACGCTTTACCCTGTTCATCAATTCTTTCCGGAATATGCGTGGCGCCAAGGCAGGATACCGCTTTCACTTTTCCAAATACATTGTCGAGCACATAACGCCAGTGACAAAGCATGTCAACAATAATACCGCCGTCATCTTCCTTCCTGTAATTCCATGAGGGGCGTTGTGCCGGAATAGTATCACCCTCAAATACCCAGTAGCCGAATTCGCCGCGTACGGAAAGTATTTTTCCGAAGAACCCCTGCTGGATCAGGCGTTTAAGTTTTACGATGCCGGGCAGCCACAGCTTATCCTGCACTACACCATTTTTTACGCCGGCATGTTTACACAGCTCATACAATTCCATCGCTTCTTTCGTGTTTACTGCTATGGGTTTTTCGCAGTAAATATGTTTCCCTGCTTTTACCGCTTTACGCACCGCGTCTGCACGCCGGCCGGTAGTTTGCGCATCAAAGTAAATAATGTTGCCTGTATCTTCAAGAACCTCGTCTAAGTTGGTGCTCATTTTACGGATACCGGTTAAGGCACAAAGCTTTTGTAATTTGTTTTCATCACGGCCAACCAGCACCGGGTCGGGCATAATGGTTTCGCCAGGGCCAATTTTTACGCCGCCCTGCTTTATGATTTCCGCAATGGAGCGCAGCAAATGCTGGTTAGTACCCATGCGCCCGGTAACGCCGTTCATGATGATGCCTATGTTATGCGCTTTCATGTTTTAGTTTTATCTGTTGTGTTTCTATTGTATTTATATGAGGGATTATGCTATTTAACACATAGGAACATAGGTTCACATAGGTTGGGTAAGGTAGTTGATTCAACTTTTCACCTCTCACTTTTCTCTTTTCACCTCTCACTTTTCACAATTGACTATTCACTACTCACTTTAAGCATGTTCCTTGTATGCCTTAATGATCTTCTTTAAAAATTGCGCCTGGTCTTGTTTCCAGAAAGTATTGGAAAAAATTTCTACTTCGTTAAAACCGTTAAATCCCGTGGCTTCCACCCATGTCCTGATCTGTTTCACCGGGATGCAGCCTTCGCCCATCAGGCCCCTGTCGAACAGCATATCTGTTGTAGGTGTTTTCCAGTCGCAGATATGAAATGCCAGCAGGTGTTCATTCTGCCCGCAACGTTTTATTTCCTGCTCAAGCTCCGGATCCCACCACAGGTGATATACATCAACCGCTACGCCCACCCAGGGAGAATGCAACGCTTCCGCCATATCATTTGCCTGGGCCAAAGTATTAATAGCAGACCGGGTATCGGCGTACATAGGATGAAGCGGCTCAATGGCCAGCTTTACACCGGCGGCTGATGCATCGGGAATTACAGCGGCTATGCCATCCCGGATCTGTTTCCTCGATTCTTCCAAAGATTGGGATGGGTGGGCTCCGCAAACCAGCACAATGAGCTGTGTGCCTAATTCTGCAGCTTCCGCTATCGCTTTCCTGTTATCGTCTATCGCCAGCTTTCTTTTTTCAGCGTTTGTATCGGCAAAAAATCCTCCCCTGCAAAGTGACACAACGGATAAGCCATCCCCGCGAAGCATATTACCTGTTTGCCTGATATTTCTTCCTTCCAGCGCGTCACGCCAAACGGTAATGCCTTTAACGCCGACAGCAGCATAATGCTTTGCTGCTTCCTCTATAGGCCAGGGTTTGGTAGTAATAGTGTGTATGCACAAACGGGAAAGACCGGTATGTTCCTGTATACTCATTGAATATTAAAAAAAGTATGGTAGGTTTCGTTATTGATCACTCTTTGTAAATAAAGCGCGACTTCACGGATATGATAATCGCCCCACATGCTTGATTCGCCGTATGGAATTTTGCTGCCTGCAGGTATATGATCCCACCCGTTAGGACGGTGATAAATGGAATGCAGGATCAATCCCTGGTGATCTGGATTTCTGCTGAGATAGGGTTCATCAAGCAGGGTATCCAGCACTGTTAGTCCTGCCTGCCAGTAGCGGTTACCGTTTGACGTATCTTCCTTACCCTGCAGGTATTTGCCCAGCCTTAACAATCCCTGTGCTGCAATAGCTGCGGCCGAACTGTCTACCGGTTCAAAATCATTAAAAGGATCTGCAGGTTTGTTTAAATAGTCTCCCATTTTATTCAAACCGGGAGCTCCTGTATCCCAATAGGGAATTCCATCAGCGGGAGTATGGTTAATATAAAAATCGCAGGTTGCTTTAGCACCTTTAAGCAGCATTGCCACAATATTTTGTTTTTCGGGAAGCTCCGCTTTATCTAAAGTATCAAACCATTCCAGTTCTTCCGCAAATCCGCACATGGCCCAGGCCAGGCCTCTTGTCCAGGTGCTGAAGCCGGTATAACCCTGTTGCGAATTGGGGCAGCGGAAATTACCGTCTTTTATATTGAAAACGCTTTCATGGGCCGTGCGTCCCCAAACGTCATATATATCACGCCCCTCATTATAGAATATAGAATATTTGGCGGTGGCTGCAAGATGCTGAATGGCGCGATCCAGCAAGCTGATCTTTTGATCGCCTTCAGCCTGCAAAAAATGAGCCAGACAATGACTGATCACCAGTGCCCGCACAGAACGGATAGTATCTACAAAAAGAGAATGTGGCCCGTTGAAGGAATGAATGAATCCACCATCTTTAATAACCGTCCACCGGCCCGCCTGCACCGCACCGGAAATTTTGAGCGCCAGTGTGTAGAAGTTTTTTTCCCATTCATTGTAGGGTATTTTGCCTTCGTGCATCAGGCGCAGTAAATTGCCGTAGGTGCTTATATTATTAAAGCCGTGATCGTGCACGCCGGTATGACTGATATGCGGCGCCATTATCGCTACTGTTTTATTTCGCGCCAGTTGCAGCGCCTGCTGTTCCCCGGTAGCATCATATTGTAATATAGCGGAGCCATATTGAAAGCCCTGCGTCCATTCGGTCCATCCCCTGGTAGTGTAGCTGCCTCTAATGGTGAAGACCGGTGAGCCTTTGGATGCGTCGTAATTTTTTTCAATAAGGGCGATCTTCTGTCCCGAAATTTCCCAGAATTTTTTTAGTTTACCGCTTAGTTCCGATGCCTGTACGCCTGTTTGTATTTTCATGAGTGGTAATCGCTGATGTTTTATTTTTCTTATCCTTAAGAGCAGCAGTTGCTGCCGGACTCATTGTTTTTTAGTATTTATTTATCTTGAAAAGGTATAATTTTTATGCCGGAAATACAAAATGAGTTGGAATACCAAGACCAAATAAAATACAGATGGTTCGTTCCTCACCATGACAGACCAAATCCGAAGCATAAAATCTGAAATCCGAAGAGAATACAATGAGGAATGCAAAGCACCAAGAAACAAAAAGCAAGGACCAAATAAATGTCAAATATTAAATCCGAAGCCTGCAATCCGAAATACGAAGGGAATACAAAAGCACTAAATAGCAAAAAACAAGAACCAAAGAAAATTCAAATCCGAAGCAAAAAGTTCAAAATCCGAAGCGAAATCCCAACAGTAAACCACAAACAATAAACCAATAATAAGATGATTCGTCTCCACCATTGGGGGATTACTTCGATCCTTAAAATTTATTACGCATTATTCAGATCAGTTTAGGATCTCGTAATGACGTTCCGTGTGGTTGCCTTATTTATCAGGGGAACGCTGTTGAAATTCGTCATGGCAGGTAAATAAACGATAAGCTCAGATTGAACACGATATTCCCTGTGCGTGCCTAAAATAGGTTGACATTTTTATAAATGTTCAAAAAGATCGAG